>PFKL01000212.1 GCA_002784245.1 Comamonadaceae bacterium CG_4_10_14_3_um_filter_60_75 | reverse complement strand
ATATCGATCGGCGCCCTGACCAAGGACGTCAAGGCCATTGATTTTTCAATGCGTTTTCGGCCTGTAGCCCCCGTCTAACAAGCGTAAGATGCTATTGATTTAAAAGTAATTTAGGAGCGCGCTGATGCCAAGTGCCATCAAGGAAATCGACTACGAACAGCCCCAAAGCAGCGCCGAAGAGGCTTGCAATGTCAACGTCGTTTGCACCACCAAGCATGCCTGGGCCCGTGTGCCAGAGGAGCCCGGCCCGGCCGAGCGCGCCGCGCTGAAAGACAAGATTCGCCGCCTGCTCAAAGAAAAAAACGCGGTGATGGTGTCGCACTATTACGTGCACCCTGACCTGCAAGACCTGGCCGAAGAAACCGGCGGCATCGTCAGCGACAGCCTTGAGATGGCGCGCTTTGGTCGCGACCATGCTGCCACCACGCTGGTGGTCTCAGGCGTACGCTTCATGGGCGAAACCTCCAAAATTTTGTCTCCCGAAAAGCGTGTGTTGATGCCCGACCTGGACGCCACCTGCTCGCTCGACCTGGGCTGCCCGGCGGACGAGTTCAGCGCTTTTTGCGATGCCTACCCCGATCGCACCGTGGTGGTCTACGCCAACACCAGCGCGGCCGTCAAAGCGCGTGCCGACTGGCTGGTGACCAGCAGTTGTGCGCTGGAAATCGTCAGTGCGCTCAAAGACCAGGGGCACAAGATCCTGTGGGCGCCCGACCGGCACCTGGGTGGCTACATTCAGCGCGAGACCGGTGCCGACATGGTGATGTGGGGCGGTTCGTGCATCGTGCACGACGAATTCAAGGCCTTTGAGCTCGAAGCCCTGATGGCCGAACACCCCGGTGCCAAAGTGCTGGTGCACCCCGAGTCTCCTGCCGCCGTGGTGGCATTGGCGCACGCGGTGGGCTCCACCAGCGGCATCCTGAAAGCTGCGCGCGATATGGACGCCGCCGAGTTCATCGTCGCCACCGACAACGGCATGATGCACAAGCTGCGCACGCTCAACCCAGGCAAAACCTTTTTTGAGGCCCCCACCGCTGGCAACAGCGCCACCTGCAAAAGCTGTGCGCACTGCCCGTGGATGGCGATGAACGGCCTGGCCGATGTGGCACGCGTGCTGGAGACCAGTGCCAATGAAATCCAGGTCGATCCTGCGCTGGGTGTACGTGCCCGCCTGCCGATTGACCGTATGCTGGCCTTTACCGCGGCACTGAAAAATGGTCAAGCGCCTGGCAGCCTGGTAGCCCATATAGGTGCTGCGTGAGAAACTATTAAAACAGTCGTATTTGCGACTGTAAAAGCAGTCGTGTGAGTGGGGCAAGGCCACAAGCCTGTGCCCTTTGTTGAAGCAAAAAAAGGAACTTTATGAGCTTGCTGGACTGGACCGAAAAAAGCCCCGATATCTTGCGCCAGGGCGGTGTGATCGCCCCCGATGAGCGCCTGCCGTGGCCGCAGACCACGGTGATGGGCATGCAGCACGTGATTGCCATGTTTGGTGCCACGGTGTTGGCGCCTATCTTGATGGGATTTGACCCCAATCTGGCGATTCTGATGAGCGGTATCGGCACACTGATTTTCTTTGTCATCACTGGCGGCAAAGTACCCAGCTACTTGGGCTCCAGCTTTGCCTTTATTGGCGTGGTGATTGCTGCCACGGGTTACGCTGGCAACGGACTCAACACCAACATGGGCGTGGCGCTGGGCGGCATCATCGCCTGCGGCGCGCTCTACACCGTGATCGGTGTGATCGTGCAGGCCATGGGCACGCGCTGGATTGAGAAATTGATGCCACCGGTGGTCACCGGATCGGTGGTGGCGGTGATCGGACTGAACCTGGCCAGCGTGCCGGTCAAAAACATGGCCGCGGGCAACTTTGACAGCTGGATGCAGGCGCTGACCTTCGTTTGCGTGGCGCTGGTGGCAGTGTTTACCCGAGGCATGGTGCAACGTTTGCTGATTCTGGTGGGCTTGGTGGTGGCGAGCATCGCCTACGCGGTGTTGACCAACGGGCTGGGGCTGGGCAAGCCGATGGACTTGAGTGGCCTGTTCAACGCCGCCTGGGTGGGCATGCCCAATTTTGCCGCACCGGTATTTGACGCCAAAGCGATGCTGATGATTGCGCCAGTGGCGATTATTCTGGTGGCTGAAAACCTGGGCCACATCAAGGCCGTGACGGCCATGACCGGGCGCAACCTGGACCAATACATGGGCCGTGCGTTTATTGGCGACGGCGTGGCCACCATGGTCAGCGGCAGCGCCGGTGGCACTGGCGTGACCACGTATGCCGAAAACATCGGTGTGATGGCTGCCACCAAAATCTACTCCACCGCGCTCTTTTTGGTAGCCGCGCTGATCGCTATCGTGCTGGGCTTTTCACCCAAGTTTGGCGCGGTGATCCAGACCATTCCGCTGCCGGTGATGGGCGGCGTGAGCATTGTGGTGTTTGGCCTGATTGCCGTGGCCGGGGCGCGCATCTGGGTTGAAAACAAGGTTGATTTTTCCGACAACAAGAACCTGATCGTCGCCGCCATCACGTTGGTGTTGGGCACCGGCGACTTCACGCTGAAGTTTGGCGACTTTGCCCTGGGGGGCATCGGTACCGCCACCTTTGGCGCGATCGTGCTGTACGCGTTGCTGGATCGGCGCCCGGCGGGCTGACCATTCTTGCCCTAGTTTGAGAGTTGAATCCCAGCCATCTCGGTTCAACTTTGGTGGTTGTCAACGAGGACATCGAACATCGTCAGTCTGATTCAAACGGCCGCAGGCGCCACTGTGCCGCAAAAGCCATTGGCTGACCCGCTGGTAAAGGATTTCTGGCGCGTCAAAGCTCTCGTGGCCTCCTGCAGCTTCCAAAAGCGTTGCCTTGCTGGCCGCGTCTCGCAAGCGCACGGCACATTCCAGCGGCACGATGTTGTCCCGGTTGCCATGTACCAAAAGGACCGGGCAAGGAATCAAGCCAATTCGGCAAACCGGTGCAATGTCGTCAAACCGGTGCCCTATGACATGCTCAATATAGCGATTCACCGCCCAGCCTAGCGGCCAGAACGGGATGTGGTACTCGGCCAACCATCGGCGCATAACTTGCTCGGGGTGGGCAAACGCCGACACGCTGACCACAGCCGAGACATCCTGGCGCCGTGATGCACACAAAATGGCCGCTGCGGCCCCCAAGGAATGCCCCAACATAACCACAGGTTGTCGTGACGCGGCTTCATGCACCAGCACCCAGTTCAAGGCAGCGTCCAGGTCTTCGGCAAAGCGCGGCAGCGAGCTGAAGGTGTCCTGGTCACTGAGCCCATGGCTGCGGGCATCGGGCAGCAAGACGTTCCAGCCTTGTTCGTGCAACACCCTGGCAGCAGGCATCAACTGGCTGCCATTGCCACCCCAGCCGTGCATGAGCACAGCCGTACCCAAAGTCTGTTTGGGGTGGGCTTGCGGCAGCCATTGGGCGAAAAGACAGCGATCGTTGTGTGTGGGAATGCGCAGGTGCTGCGGCGTTGGCAACACAGGGTCGCTTCCGTCAGGATGCGCCAAACGCGCTGGTGTGAGCTCCCGGCGCAGCCACCCTAAAGCCGAAAATACCACCACCGGCACAAGCGCCAGAACAATTTCCCCTGTCCAGACCATGTTCATACCCATTGATTTGGCCAGTGCAGGCTACCCATGCGATCGTGCTTCGATGTGTTTGAGCAGAAGCTGGAGGATCGATTGACGCCATCGGGTCCTTTGCAGTCCATCACCCAACGAAAACGTGATGAACGCGACAAATATGGGCCGAGGAACGTAAACCCCTGCGCTCCTTTTGGCGTCCGATGGCAGCTCACACCTCCAGGTTATCAATCAACCGCGTCTTGCCCAGCTTGGCCGCGCCCAGCACCACCAGCCCGGCGTCGTTGGCCAGTGCGGCGACCTCTGCTGCGCCGGGTGTTTGCAAATTGCTGCGTTGACGCACGGTCAGGTAATCGGGCTGCCAGCCGCGCGCGGCCAGAGCGGCCATCGCTTGCTGTTCCAGTGCGGCAACATCGCTGGTGCCTGAGCGCAAGGCCCCGGCCATGGCCTGCAGTGCCTGGGACAGTTGCACCGCTTCCCGCCGCTCGGCTGAGCTGAGGTAGTTGTTGCGCGAGGACAGCGCCAATCCGTCGGCGGCGCGCAGCGTGGGGCCACCGATGATGTCGATCGGCAGTGCAAACTGCTGCACCATCTGGCGGATCACCATCAGTTGCTGGTAGTCCTTCTGGCCAAATACCGCCACCCGCGGCTGGACGCAGGCAAACAGCTTCATCACCACGGTGCAGACGCCGGTAAAAAAGCCGGGGCGAAAGTGCCCTTCCAGTAAATCGGTCAGTTCAGACGGTGGGTTGATCTTGAAGGTTTGCTGTTGCGGGTACAGCTCAGCTTCGCCGGGGGCAAAGACGACGTCGCAACCCGCGGCCTGCAGCGCGGCGCAGTCGGCCTGCAGCGTGCGTGGGTAAGTGTCGAAGTCTTCGTGCGGTAAAAATTGCAAACGATTGACAAAGATACTGGCCACCAACACGTCGCCCAGCGGCTTGGCCTGGCGCACCAACGCCAGGTGGCCGTCGTGCAGATTGCCCATGGTGGGGACAAACGCCGGGCGTTGGAAGGCGCTCAGATGGTCTCTGAGTTCAGCAATCTTTGTAATTATTTTCATAGCATATCGCGCTTGATTTACAAGGGCTAGAGGCACATTTCGTTGATCAACGTGGTTTCACCACGCGTGCAGCTCATTGTCCGGGAAGCGGCCTTCTTTGACCGCCTTGACGTAAGCTTGCATGGCTTCCTTGATGCCATGCTGCCCGGGCAGGCCGGGTAATTCACCCATGAAGTTGCGCACAAATTTGGGCATCTTGCCCAGATTCAGGCCCAGCATGTCGTGCAGCACCAGCACCTGGCCGGCGGTGCCGTTGCCCGCGCCAATGCCGATGGTGGCGCAGTGCGTCAACTCAAAGGTCAACTCGGCCGACAGCGCTGCGGGCACCATCTCCAGCACCATCAGGGCGGCGCCGGCGTCTTGCAACTCGTGCGCGTGGCGCTTGAGGATGGCAGCCGACTCGACCGTTTTGCCCTGCACCCGGTAGCCGCCCAGCGCGTGCACGGTTTGCGGTGTCAGCCCCAGGTGGGCGCACACCGGAATGCCGCGCTCGACCAGAAAGTTCACAGTCTCTGCTGTCCAGCCCCCGCCCTCCAACTTGACCATATGGGCACCCGCCTGCATCAGAACAGCGGCGTTGCGCAGCGCTTGTTCTTTGGATTCTTGGTAGGTGCCAAACGGCAGGTCACCAATCAGCCAGGTGGTGGCCTGCGCGCGGCGCAGGCCGCGTGCCACGCTCTCGACGTGGTAGCGCATGGTTTCCAGCGTTACACCCACGGTGCTGGTGAGGCCTTGGCAGACCATGCCGAGCGAGTCGCCCACCAGAATGCAGTCGATGCCAGCGGCGTCGGCCACCGCGGCAAAGGTGGCGTCATACGCGGTCAGCATGGTGATTTTTTCGCCGCGCGCGTGCATTTCCAGCAGACGCGGCAGGCTGACAGGTTTGCGCGTGGGCAAGGGGCTTGCCGGTGGCAAGGTGCCGTAGGGCGATGCGCTGTGGGTGGGCAGATTCATGGGGTGTCCCTCGTCAATGTCGCGCGAGTCTAACGCGCTGGTGCGGCTGTGCAAGCCTCAGGCGCGCGGGCTCAGTGTGGTGGGGATGGCCTGGTCCAGCAGCTGCGGGTAATCGCGGCTGAAGTGCAGGCCGCGACTTTCGTGCCGTGCTTGGGCTGAGCGCACGATCAGGTCGGCTACCTGCACCAGGTTGCGCAGTTCCAGCAGGTCGCGGGTAACGTGGAAGTTGGAGTAAAACTCATGAATTTCGCCTTGCAACAAGGCGATGCGGTGCGCCGCGCGCTCCAGGCGTTTGTTGGTGCGCACAATGCCGACGTAGTCCCACATGAAGCGGCGCAGCTCGTCCCAGTTGTGCGAGATGACGACCGATTCATCGGCATCACTGACGCGGCTGTCGTCCCAGGCGGGCAGGGTCACTGCGGGTGCGTCCTCAGATTGCACGATGTCGCTGGTGGCGGCTTGCGCAAACACCATGCATTCCACCAGCGAGTTGCTGGCCAGCCGGTTGGCACCGTGCAGGCCGCTGCAGGCGGTTTCGCCCACCGCGTACAGCCCCTTGATGTCGGTGCGCCCGTGCAGGTCGGCCAGCACGCCACCGCAGGTGTAGTGCGCTGCCGGTACCACCGGAATCGGCTGCTTGGAGATGTCGATGCCGAGCTCCAGGCAGCGCGCGTAAATGTTGGGAAAGTGTTCCAGCAAAAAGGTCTTGGGCTGGTGCGAGATGTCGAGGTAAACGCAGTCAAAGCCGCCTTTTTTCATCTCGAAGTCAATGGCGCGCGCCACCACGTCGCGCGGAGCCAGCTCAAGACGCTTGTCATGCTGTTCCATGAAGCGGGTGCCGTCGGGCAGCAGCAGTCGACCGCCTTCGCCGCGCACCGCTTCGCTGATCAAAAACGACTTGGCGTGCGGGTGGTACAGGCAGGTGGGGTGGAACTGGATGAACTCCATGTTTTGCACCCGGCAACCCGCGCGCCAGGCTGCGGCAATGCCGTCGCCGGTAGCTGTGTCGGGGTTGGTGGTGTACAGGTACACCTTGCCCGCGCCACCGGTGGCCAGAATGGTCTGCGGTGCCTGAAAAGTGAGCACCTCGTCGGTGTCGCTATCGAGCGCGTACAAGCCAACGCAGCGGCTGCCGGGCAGGCCAAGCTTGTCGGTGGTGATCAGATCGACCAGCGTGTGCTGTTCAAACAGCGTGATATTGGGTGCTTTTTGAACCGCGTCGATCAAGGTGCGCTGCACCGCCGCGCCAGTGGCATCTGTCACGTGGACGATGCGCCGGGCGCTGTGGCCGCCTTCGCGGGTCAGGTGCAGCGCGCCGTCTTCCTGCGAAAAAGGCACGCCCATGGTTTGCAGCCAGGCGATGCCTTTGGGTGCGTTTTCCACCACAAAGCGCGTGGCCGCCGGGTCGCACAGACCGGCGCCGGCGACAAAAGTGTCCTGCACGTGCGCGTCAAACGTGTCGTTTTTGTTCCATACGGCCGCCATGCCGCCTTGCGCCCAGCCGCTGGAGCCTTCGGTGACGGCGCGTTTGGTGATGATGGCGATTTTTTTGCTGGTGGGCAGCAGCAGCGCGGAGCTCAAGCCGGCCAGACCGCTGCCCACAATCAGTACGTCAAATTGCAGGGAGGGCTGGGCGGTGGTGTTGCGCGAGTTCATGTGCGTGTCCGGTGAAGTTCAAGAAGGGGTGTACGCCAGGCGCACGTAAATAGGGGCAAAGGCTTCGGCCTGGGTGATGTCGATCAGCGCTTCTTTGGCCAATTCAAGCAGGGCGATGAAAGTCACCACCAGCACCGGGGCGCCTTTACCAGGGTCAAACAGGGCTTCAAATTCCACAAACCGGCGCCCTTGCAAGTGCTTGAGCACCTGGCTCATGTGCTCGCGCACCGACAGCTCTTCGCGCGTGATCTTGTGGCGCTGCACCAGCTTGGCGCGTTGCAGGATCGCGGCCCACGCTTCTTGCAGATCGGGCACCGAAACGTCGGGAAAGCGCGGTTGCAATGATTGTTCGATGTACACCTGTGCGGCCAAAAAATCACGGCCCAATTGCGGCAGCGCGTTGAGTTGCGCAGCGGCCAGCTTCATTTGTTCGTATTCAAGCAAGCGGCGCACCAGCTCGGCGCGCGGGTCTTCGGCTTCCTGCCCCTCAGCGCTGGGCTTGGGCGGCAGCAGCATGCGCGATTTGATTTCAATCAGCATGGCCGCCATCAGCAGGTATTCAGCAGCCAGCTCCAGATTGCGGTGCCGGATTTCGTCGACGTAGCTCAGGTACTGGCGGGTGAGCCCGGCCATCGGGATGTCTAGGATGTTGAAGTTTTGCTTGCGGATCAGGTAAAGCAGCAAATCCAGCGGGCCTTCAAACGCTTCCAGAAAGACTTCCAGCGCATCGGGTGGAATGTAGAGGTCTTGCGG
>PFKL01000190.1:524-7982 GCA_002784245.1 Comamonadaceae bacterium CG_4_10_14_3_um_filter_60_75 | reverse complement strand
CCGGCGGCTGTTTCTGGACCGGCTCAACCAGACGCTCACCAGCAACAAACGCAGTAGCCAGCATGGCGCGCTGATGTTCATGGACCTCGACAATTTCAAGCCGCTCAACGACCGCCACGGCCATGCCACCGGCGACTTGTTGTTGCTGGAAGTAGCCGCGCGCCTGAAGGCCTGCATGCGTGAGATGGATACGGTGGCGCGTTTTGGTGGCGATGAATTTGTGGTCTTGCTGAGCGAGCTTGATACCGACATTGAACAAGCCCGTCGCCACGCCGCAACAGTGGCCGCCAAGATCAGCACCCACCTGGCCGCACCCTACCTGCTGCATCCGCCCGACGACACCCAGCAATCACGCTCCGTTGAACACCTGTGCACGGCCAGTATCGGCGTGGTGGTATTTTCCGGCGCGGCAAGTTCTGCGCATGACCTGCTGGCGTGTGCTGACGCAGCGATGTACTGCGCCAAGAATCAGGGGCGCAACTGCGTTTGTTTCTCGGTCACGCCCGGTTCAGCCGGCTCACCCGACGCACCGGTGGCGCCCCAAAACATCCCGTAGCACCTTACAGCGCCCGCTTGAGCCGGCCAATTCCCTCTTCAATTTTGGCCACGTCGGCGGTGGCGAACGACAGGCGCAAGGTGGCCAGGTCGGGGTCGTGGGCAAAGAACGGCGCACCGGGTACAAAGGCCACGCCCTGGTCAACAGCGCGCTTGGCAAAGTCGGCGGCGTTGGCATTCTTGCCGTTGGCGCCGGTGAGCCGGGCCCAGAAGAACATGCCGCCTTGCGGCGCGTTGAAGCTGATGGCCGCACCCAGATCACGCCGCAAACACGCCGCCATGACGCGCGCGCGCTCGGCGTAGGTCTTGCGCACCACCGCCAGCGTGTCGCCCAGCCGGTTCTGGCCCAGGTAATGCGCGGCAATGGCCTGGCTCAGGTTGCTGGTGTGCGCGTCGCTGAACTGCTTGCACATGGTGGCCTTGGCCAGCAATTCGGGCGGTGCAATCATCCAGCCCACGCGCAAACCCGGGCTCAATATCTTGCTGAACGAGCCACAGTGCGCCAGCCAGTCGCGGCTGCCGGGCACGCTGTCGCTCAGGGCCAGCAGGCTCGGCGGCGGTGCGGCGTCAAAATACAACTCGCCGTAGGGGTCATCTTCGACCACCAGCGTTTGCGTGCGCACCGCTATCTCCAGCACACGCTGACGCCGCGCCAGGCTCATCGTGGCACCGCTGGGGTTGCCAAAGGTGGGGATCAGGTACACCAGCCTGGGGTGATGTTCCTCAATCAGCGCCTCAAGCTTGTCCACGTCAACACCATCGGCATCGATCGGCGCGCCGATGATGTGCGCGCCATAGAGCCGAAAGCACTGGATGGTGGCCAGAAACGTGGGCGCTTCCACAATGACCTTGTCGCCGGGCGAGATCATGCATTTGCCGATCAAGTCCAGCGCCTGCTGGCTGCCGGTGGTGACGATCAGTCCGTCGGGCGCTACCCGGCTGCCCTTGGCCGCCATGAAGCCGACAATGCCTTCGCGCAGCGGCTGATAACCCTCGGTTGCGCCGTACTGCAACACCGGGCCAGGGTTGTTGGCCAACACAGCGGCACTGGCGGCGGCAATGCCGGTGGCGTCAAACAAGGCAGGGTCGGGAAAGCCGCCGGCAAAGCTGATGATGCCGGGCTGGCCCAACAGTTTGAACAGTTCGCGAATAGCAGAGGTTTCGACGTGTTGCAGGCGGTCGGCAAATTGCATGGGAATCATTCCAGAAAAGGATAAACGGTCAGGACTTGGGGTAAATTGTGACCGATGAATCGCCCCATGCCCCAAGCCCACATCGACGCCTTCTTTCAGACCCTGGCGCAAGCCAACCCGCACCCGCACACCGAACTGGAATTTGCCAGCGTGTTTGAGCTGCTGTGCGCGGTGCTGCTGTCCGCGCAGGCCACCGACGTGAGCGTCAACAAGGCGACCAAACGCCTTTTTTTGGTGGCCAACACGCCGCAAAAGATGCTCGCCCTTGGCCTGGCGGGGCTGGAAAACCATATCAAGACGATTGGCCTGTACCACGCCAAGGCGCGCCATCTGCTGCAAACCTGCCGCATCCTGATCGACCAACACCAAGGACAGGTACCGCGCACCCGCGAAGCGCTGCAAGCGCTGCCCGGCGTGGGCCGCAAGACCGCCAACGTGATTCTGAACGTGGCCTTTGACGAACCCACGATGGCGGTGGATACGCACATCTTTCGCGTTGCCAACCGCACCGGGCTGGCCATCGGCAAGACACCGCTGGACGTCGAGCTGCGCTTGCTCCAGCGCACCCCCGCCAACTACCTTGGTAACGCGCACCACTGGCTTATTTTGCACGGGCGCTACGTCTGTCAGGCGCGCACGCCACAGTGCGGCCGCTGCGCTGTGGCAAACTATTGCCAGACGTATCTTCACCAAAATAAGTAAAAACCGATATGAGACTGCCCGAACACGCGCCGTTTGCCGACCTGGAGAGTTTGCTGGGCGGCGTCAATTGGCCTGTCATGCCGGAGGCTGGCCAGGCACTGATCCGCACCCTCAATAACGACGACGCAGACATATTCGCCGTCTGCCAGATCATCAACAAAGACCCCTCGCTGACTGCCAACCTGCTGCGCATGGCCAACAGCGCGATGTTTGGCCTGTCGGGCACGGTTGACACGCTCGAGCGCGCGGTCAACGTGGTGGGCATGTCGCTGGTGCGTTCGCGCGCCATGGCGTTGTGCATGGCGCGTGTTTGCACGTTTCCGGTGGGCATGGACCGCATGATGTTTTGGCATTACAGCCTGCAGTGCGCCCAGTACGCCCAGTGGCTGGCCGAACATTGCGCTGTAGACGACCAGGAGGCCTGGCTGTGCGGCATGATGCTGCGCCTGGGAGAGATCACCATGGCCGCCGTGCGACCCGGTTGCCTGCTCAGAATTGAGGCGCAGCCAGTCGCTGTGGCCGAGCGCTGGACGCGGCAACGCCAGGTCATGGGCTTCACCGAGGGTGAAATTACCGCCGAACTGGCGCAGCACTGGGACTTTCCAGCGCCCTTGGTGAGGGCGCTGCGCCATAGCGCGCAGCCGCTGACCAGCGGCGATTTTTCACCGCTGGCCGGCGTGCTGCATTTGGCTGCGCGCTTGGCCGACGGCGGCGCCATCACACCGCAAAGGATTGAACAGCTGCCGGGGTTGCTGATGCAGGTGCTCAAGCTCGATGGACAGCACCTGCTGGACAACCCGCCTGTTGAAGACGCGCTGGACGCCAGCTTTTTTGGCTAAGGGCGGCCCGTCAAGATAGCACCCGCATCCACGGTCAGCCACTGGCCAAAGCCCGGCGCCGCGCTGGGCCACTGCGACGCGACATCAATGCGCCGCACCCCGCGCGCCAACAGAGACGCGGCGCGAATCACGCCGGCATGGGTGATCCAGACCTGATCCTGCGCTGCGCCGGACGCCTCCCGCCAGAGCGCAGCAACACGCGCCATCAGGTCGGCCACGCTTTCCATCCCACCAAAGCGGTGGTTCCAGAAGTCTGCCGTCCACGCGTCATAGGCCTGCGGGTCAATACCGTCCCAGCGCAGGCCTTCGTGGCAGCCAAAGTCCATCTCCACCAGGCGGCTCTCGCATTTATACAGCAAATCAGGCCGCAGCCCTTGTAGATCAAGCGCAAGCTGCTTGCATCTTTGTAGCGGTGAAAACAGCACTTGAAGGCCTTGCGGCAACGTGTCTGCCAACGCTTGCGCGGCCTGACGCGTGCTGTGCGGGTCGGCGGCCACGTCAAGCGTGCCGTAGCAAACACCCGCCGCCACCAGAGGCAGGCCATGGCGCACCAGCCACAGCGTCACAGGCTCAGCCCCAGGCCAAGGTAGAACGCCAGTTCACACACCTGCTGCGTCGCACCCAGGCAATCACCGGTAAACCCGCCCAAACGACGATGAAACCAGCGCGTGATCACCAACCACGCTGTAAGCGACACGAGCAGCGCGTTGCGCAGCGCGCCCAGCAAACCGCTGTCACTCAGGTTGATGGCGACAAAATCGGTGCGCAGCTGGAACCACGCCACAGCCGCAAGCGTCAGCAGCAGCCACAGCATGCCGACCGCCAAGGCGTGCAAGCTGATCTGGTCGGCCAGCGGTTTGGACTTGGAGCCCGCCGCGTCACCCACGTGGGCCAGCAGCCCGATGGTGAGCAAAGGCCAGGTGCGCGAGGCCACATGTGCCACCAGCAGCGCCAACACCATCAGCGGGCCGCTGACATCGCCCAGCAGGGCCAGCAGCGACACCTTGGACAGCAGCGCCAGCACCACCGCGATGGCGCCAAAGGCACCCACGCGCGAGTCTTTCATGATCTCCAGCGCACGCCAGCGGTCGGCACTGCCACCCAGCCCATCAGCCACATCGGCCAGGCCGTCCTCATGAAAAGCACCGGTTAAAAGAACAGTCAGCACAGTCCCCAAAACCGCTGCAACCAACGGCGCTGAACCGGTCGGCGGCAAGGTCATCAAGAGCAACGCGGTGAAACTAGCCACCAGCAAGCCCACCAGCGCGCCGACCCCCGGAAAATGCCCGGCACTGGCGCGCAGCATCGCCGGGCTGTAGCCGACCCAATCCGCCAGCTTGCCCGTCACCGGGATGCGGGTGAAAAACTGCAGACTCAGCAGGTAATGGCGAATGAATTGGCGCATGGCAGCAGCAGGGCTTGCAAAAAGAAGGGGCATTGTCAACCACCACAGCCTGCGTTCGGGCTGGGCTGATAGCATTTTCAAGATTCAACTTCATCGGGAGCCTTCACATGACAGACGACACACGTTGCTGCGGCACCGGAACCTGCTTGATCGACGCCAACGGCCGATGCTGGTGCGGCCAGCAGTGGGACGGCGAACAAATGTGCCGACCGGTTCAGCAACCAAGCGCAGCCATTGCCGTTGCCGTTGACGCTGATGACGAAAAATCAAACGCACCAGACGCCGAAGGACACTTAACTTGAACCCATTATTTCAACGCCTCTTGTGGGTGGCCCTTGGGCTGCTTGGAAGCAACGCCATGGCCACTGAAGAACCCAAATTTGAACTGCTCTCCAAACACGAGGCCATCGAGCTGCGGCGCTACCCGGCTTTCGTCGTGGCAGAAACCACGGTCGACGGCGACATGGACGCGGCCTCTGGCAAGGGCTTTCGGGCCATTGCCGACTACATTTTTGGCAACAACAAGGTCACTGGCGCGTCCACAGACAACGCCTCGGCAAAGATCGCCATGACAGCCCCGGTGGCAATGGAGCCGCTGCCGGCCGCGTCGCAAAAAATCGCCATGACCGCGCCGGTTGCGATGGAACCTGTGGCTGAGGCGACACCGGGCAGCGCCACAACGCAAACGCTGCAAGGTGCCAAGCGCTGGCGGGTGCATTTTGTGATGCCCAGCGAGTACACCCTGGCCAGTCTGCCGCAACCCAACAACCCGGCGGTACAACTGCGCCAGGTGCCAGCCAAGACCTGGGCCGTGCTGACCTATTCAGGCTTCAACACCGAAGCCGGCACCCAAAAGCGCAGCGACGAGTTGCTGGCCTGGCTGGCGGCGCAAAAGATCAAGCCCATCGGCAGCCCGCAGCTGGCACGCTACAACCCACCCTGGACGCTGCCCATGTTTCGCAGGAATGAGGTGATGGTGGAAATACAAAACCCCTGAAGCCGCCACGGCGTTGCGCTGCAGTCATGGCGGCTTGCACGCTTGAATCGGCCGTGCCGTGTTCGCCATCGGCCAGAAAATTTTCCACCGCCGACAAAAACCACCCTTTGCGGGTCTTGGAGCGTCGGCGTGTCGCTGCCCAGAATTTCACCGATTTTCAAAGCCAATGATTCAAGCCACAGCAAAGCGCCTTGGGGTTTGGTTTTGAAGTCGATTTTGTGCTGCAGCGCTTGGGTGAAGCTGGGCTGTGAATGTCCGCGAGTCGTGGCAAGTTGCAGATCATGAAGTCTCCGGGGGGTTAAGGTCGGGCAACGCCTGCAACGCCGCTTTGAGCCAGCCAAAACCGATGCGCTCTTGCTCAAGTCGCAATTGAGTCTGCAAGCGGTTGTCACGCAGCGCGTTAAAGACCGCTGATTCTTCGGGCGTGAGGCGGGGTAAATGACGCAACACGGGTTGCGGCTCTGTGCCCCACTGCGCACGGTGGGCCAGCAAGGTGGCGTGATCCATCAGCAGCGACTGCGCGTGCGGCAAGTGACTGCGCAACTGGTCCAGAATGGCAAAACCATGGGTGTCGATGTCACCCCAGTAAAACACCTCGCAGCGCAGCAGCCAGTCCGCGCCTTTTAAGGCATCAAAGCCATAACCCGCGCCAAACACCACCAGACTGCCGGGCACGTTGGGAAAGGCCAGAAAGTTGACCTCGTTTTCAGTCATGAAGACGCGCTGCACGCGCCAATCGCGCTGGGCAAAGTCGGCCTGGGTCAGGGTGATGTCCTGATCCGCACCCAGGCCAGACACGGCCAGCGCCGCATCGAGCACCCGCAGGCGGATGCGCAGCGGCTTGTCCTTGAAACCGTAGCGGCGGCAAAACCCGCTCAAGCCGGTGGCGCTGGGGTCAATGGCTGCAGGCGGCAGGCACAAGTCAAGCAGCTCGGTCAGCACCGCGCGCTGGGATTCAATGAACTTGCTGTCCACACCGGGCAGATCCACCTGCCGCAGGTAAATACCGGGTCGCGAATGCGCTTGCAGCCAGCGCAGCACGGCCAGCAAACGCGGCCAGTCGTTGGCCAAGTCCAGCACCGAGAGCGGGCGCTTGGTCAGCCAGGGCCATATTTGTTGGGCCAGCACGCCATCTTGTGCATGAATCTGCTGCAACAGCGCCGCCAAACGCTGCGCCTCCTGGGTTTTGCCGATTAACGCGCAGGCGGCTTGGGGCGTGTCGAGCCAGACTTCATCAGGCAACGCGCTTTCACCCAGCACGCGATGCGTGAACGCGCGCCATTCGATGCGCACCTGCGGCACGCGGCGCAGCTCAGTCAGCCAGGCGCGCACCGCCTCGATCTGATCGCCGAGTTCGCCAGAGCTGGGCACCACCAGCTTCAGGCGCCGGGGCTGCCAAGTGGCAGGGTCGATCAATGCGCGCAGCAAGTCGCCCTTGTCCCATAGCTTTTGTGCCTGCGCGCGCAAGTCGGTGCGGTTGGTCCAACTCACGGCGCGGGCACCACAGCGGTTGCGGATTGAGCCAGCCTGACCTTCTCGGCCTGGTATTGCTCAATCGTCAGATTACGCAACTTCGAGTCGCGGCCTTCGTCGTTGTGGACAAACCCCACGCTGCTGACATAGGGCTCGATGATGTGAATTTTTTGCAGCGGGGTGACGATCAGCAATTGCAGATTCAGCTCTTCAAACAGCTTCAAACCAAACTGCGCCGACTCGTCCGAGCCCCGGCCAAAGGCTTCGTCAATCACCACAAACCGGAACGCCTTG
>PFKL01000190.1:0-514 GCA_002784245.1 Comamonadaceae bacterium CG_4_10_14_3_um_filter_60_75 | reverse complement strand
CCGCCCGAATCCGAGTAATGCTCATGCTCGCGGCCGTCTTCGCGCCAGCGCTCGCTGGCGGCAAAGACAAACCAGTTGCGCACGTCGGTCACCTTTTGCGTCCAGCGCCGGTCTGCTTCCGTCTGGCCTTCGCGCCCGCGCAGGCGTTCGATGATGGCTTTGACCTGCAAAAACTTGGCCTCGGAGTACTGGCCGTCGTCGCTTGCAGCGCTGCCCGAAATGGCACCGTCCAGGCAATGCCGCAGGTCACTCTGAAAATCGCGCACCTCTGCATCCGGCGTCACCTGCGCCTGCAGCTCAATGAAGCGGCCGGGGTTGTAGTCGATCTGCGTCAAGGATTGGTTGATCAACGTCAGCCGCTCCTTGATGGTTTCGCGCTCCTTGTTCAGCTGCGCGCTGAATTGCGCCACCTGGTTGATGGTGTTCTGGTTGAGCAGCTCCTTGAACTTGGCTTCAAAACGCGGCAAATCGTCCACGTTGAGCTGTTTGAGCAGGCTGCGGAATTCGCCCGCCG
>PFKL01000051.1:573-8533 GCA_002784245.1 Comamonadaceae bacterium CG_4_10_14_3_um_filter_60_75 | reverse complement strand
GCGCCCCAGCGGCGGCTGCAACGGCTCGTGGGGGTTGTTTTGCCGCGCCACCAAGTAGAACTCCATCTCGGGCGCGACCACCGGCCGCCAGCCCTGTTTTTCATAGAGCGACATCACATGGCGCAGCACGCTGCGCGGGGCCAGTTGCACCAGTGAGCCATCATCTTCATAACAGTCGTGAATCACCACCGCTACCGGCTCGGCGGCCCACGGCACCAGCCGCACGGTGGAGGCATCGGGCAGGCAGACCATGTCGGGGTCGGTCTCGCCCACATAGGGGCCGTTGTCGGGCTGCTGGCCGTTGACGGTGTTGAGCAGCACGCTCTTGGGCAGGCGCATTTCACCCGCGCTTAAATACAGGTCTTTGGGCAGAATCTTGCCGCGCGCAATGCCGGTCATGTCGGGGATGACGCACTCCACCTCGTGGATGCGGTGCGTGGTCAGAAAGTCGGTGATGGTGTCGGTCGGGGCTGGGCTCATGGCTTTGGCCAGTAGTGGGGTTGACGCATGATAGGCGTGGTAGCCACACACAGGCAGTGCCACTTGGATGGCGCTGAGGAAGACCGCTTGCTATTTATTACAGAGCTTCTTGCGCTTGAACATAAAGGGCTAGAAGCCTTTTTTTCATGCAAAGTACCGCTTTGTCTTTGCTCAACAACAGCGCCCGGTGCGCCACGGCCAGGTCAATGAATTTCTGGTCATCGGGGTCTTTGCAGGTGGCGCTGGCCTTGGGGGCGGTGTCTACCAGCGTCGCCTGGCCGTCAAACTGTGCCAGCACGTGCGCAGCGCTCACCTGGTAAAACGCCATGCGCGGCGTGACTTTGGGGTAGGTCAGCACCCGCGCCAGCTCGTCACGCATGGCTTTGGTGGCAATCCAGTGCAGTTGGTGTGTAGCCAAAGCTTGCTGCAAGGGGCGCGCGGCCGGGTCGTTGAAAACAAAGGCGTCGAGAACGATGTTGGTGTCGAGCACGACAGCGTTTGAGAACCGGGAGCGTGTGGGCATAGCAGCGTTAGGGGCTTGCTGGCAGCGTGAAATTGGGGGTCTGAAATTGGGGTCAGGGGGGTCAGTGAAATTGGGGGTCAGAGCACACATCCGCTGCGCGGCCGGTGATCTGACCCCAATTTCACAATTTCACTCTCGGTGCTCGGGTGTCATCTTGCCCGCCACCATGTCAAAGCGGAACAGGCGGCATTCGATCGGCCCGTTCCACATCGGCACACGGCGCGACTCTTTCAGGCGCATTTTGCTGGGCAGTTTCAGGTCAGGCGTGAGCACCCAGGCGGTCCAGCCGGGGTAGTTTTTCTTCCAGTGGCTGGCCAATTGGTTGAAGAATTCGCCAGCGCCTTCCTGCTGCGGCAGCTCACGCGCGCCAAATTTCGCAGTTCCAGCCACGCCTGCCACCTCGATACGCTCGCCGTAGGGTGGGTTGAGCAACAGCACACCCCCGCCTGCACCCACCTCGATCGGCGGCATGCGCTGCAACGCGTCGCCACCGCGGAATTCGATCACTTGGGCGACCCCGGCGCGCTCGGCGTTGCGCTGGGCAAAGTCGACCATGCGGTGCGCCACGTCACTGCCAAAGATAATGGATTTTTGGCCTGCATCCGGCATCGTTACTTCGGCAGCAGCTTCTTGTTTGATAGCATCCCAAGCTGGCTTTTTGAAGGGCAGGTATTTCTCGAAAGCAAAGTGGCGCTGGCCCCCAGCGGGCATGTTGCAGGCCATTTGAGCGGCTTCGATCAGAATGGTGCCGCTGCCACAACACGGGTCGTACAGGGGCTGCAAGTCGCCCTCACCGTCGAGCCAGCCGCTGGCGGCAATCATCGCGGCGGCCAGGGTTTCTTTCAAAGGCGCATCGCCCTTGTCTTCACGCCAACCACGTTTGAACAGTGGCTCGCCCGAGGTGTCGATGTAGAGCGAACAACTGTCGGTGGTCAGGTGGGCATAAATGCGCACGTCGGGCCACTGGGTGTTGACATCCGGGCGCACACCGTTGGCCACAGTGCGAAAGCGGTCGCACACCGCGTCCTTGATCTTGAGCGCAGCAAAGTTCAGGCTGGTCAGCGGGCTGTGCTGCGCGGTGATCTCCACCTTGATGCTCTCGCGCGGAGTGAACCAGCGCTCCCACGGCACCTCAGATGCGGCGCGATACAAATCCTGCTCATTGCGGTACTGTGTGTAGGAGAGCAGCACCAACACGCGCTGGGCCAGACGGCTGTACAGGTTGAGCAGCATGGCGTGCGCAAAGCTAGTTCGCACCGCCACGCCACCACGCTGTTTGGTGATACAGCCTGGCGGCAGACCGGTGATGCGCAGCACCTCGGGGGCCAGATAGTCCTCCACGCCAGCGGCGCAGGGCAGGAAGAGTTGGAGCTGGTTCATGTCTGTCCCGCAAAGTTCACAGTGTCTTTCTTAACGACGCGGTGGCAATGCGCAGACCTTCGCGGTATTTGGCGACGGTACGGCGGGCGCATTCAATGCCTTGCTCTTTAAGCATTTCTGACAACTGGTTGTCGCTGAGCGGCTTTTTGGGGCTCTCGGCGTCGATGAACTGCTTGATCAGCGCGCGTACCGCGGTGCTCGACGCGTTGCCGCCGGACTCGGTGTTCAGCCCCGAACCAAAGAAATACTTCAGCTCAAACGTGCCGTAAGGCGTGGCCATGTACTTGGCGGTGGTGACGCGGCTGATGGTCGATTCGTGCAGGCCCAGCTCGTCGGCAATCTCGCGCAGCACCAGCGGGCGCATGGCCAGTTCACCGTGGATGAAGAAGCTCTTCTGACGCTCGACAATGGCTTTGCTGACGCGCAGGATGGTTTCAAAACGCTGCTGGATGTTTTTGATGAACCAGCGCGCCTCGGTCAGCCGCTGCTGCAACGCCAGCGCGTTGGCGGCGTCGGTACCACCGGCCTTATGGCCGCGCAGCGCACTGGCATAAATGTCGTGCACGCGCAGGCGTGGCATGACGTCGGGATTGAGGCGCACCTCAAACTTTGGGCTGGTTTCATCGCCGCTTCGCAGCACCAGCACATCCGGAATGACGACATTTCGTTCCAGATCAATAAAACGCCGCCCGGGTTTGGGCTCCAGGTGACCAAGCAGCCCGATCGCGTTGCGCACCGCGGTATCGCTGGCGTCCACCAGCGGCACCAGGTGCTTGATGTCACGGCGTGCCAGCAAGTCCATCGGCTGCGCGCAAATACGCAAGGCCACGTCGATGGTGTCGAGGTTGCAGGTTGTGCTGTCGCGCAGCGACCGCAACTGCAGCGTCAGACACTCGGCCAGGTTACGCGCGCCCACACCCACCGGCTCCAGGCTTTGCAGCAAACGCAAGGCCACCGTGAAATGGTGCACAAGCTGCGCCAACTCGTCGTCATCATCGTCGTCGTCACCGGCCAGGCCGCGCGCCAGCTCGGTCAGGTCGTCTTGAAGGTAACCGTCATCGTTGAGCGATTCGATCAAGAACCGCAAGGCGGCGCTGTCTTCGTCGCTCAGATGCAGCGACAAGGCCTGCCGGTGCAAATGGCTCTGCAGCGACTCCTGGTTGCGCGCCAGCTCGGTCGCGTCCATGGCATCGTCGCCCGACAGGTTGTTGCCACGCGCCGGTGCATCGCCGCCCCACTCGCTGTCGTCGGGCGAGAGGCTGACGCTGCCGTCACCATCCCAATCGAGGGTGTCGTCCGAGGACAGGCCGGTGTCTGGCGCGTCGCTGTCGGCTTCAGACGTCTTCAGGCGTGTCGACTCGGGCGGCGTGTAGACGCTTTCAAAGTCTTTGTCGGCGGTGCTCACTGGCGTGTCGGCCTGCGCCAGACCAAACAGCTCGCGCTCGGCTTCGTCGTTGGCCCGCTCCAGAAATGGGTTGTCGTCGAGCATCTGGTTGACCTCTTGGTCCAGATCGAGCGTGGAGAGCTGCAACAGCCGGATCGACTGCTGCAGCTGCGGCGTCAGCGCCAGGTGCTGCGAAACACGTAAGGACAGGCTCGGTTTCATCTACATCCTGAAATGTTCACCAAGGTACACGCGGCGCACATCGGCGTCGTTGACGATATCTGCGGGCGTGCCCTGCGCCAGCACACGGCCTTCGCTGATGATGAAAGCGTGATCACAAATACCCAGCGTCTCGCGCACGTTGTGGTCGGTGATCAAGACACCAATGCCGCGCTGCTTCAAGAAACTGATGATGCGCTGGATCTCGATCACCGCAATCGGATCAATACCGGCAAACGGCTCGTCGAGCAAAATAAAGCGCGGTTGCGTCGCCAGCGCACGGGCAATCTCGACACGACGGCGCTCGCCACCCGAGAGTGACAACGCGCTGGACTGGCGCAAATGGTCTACACGCAGATCCTGCAGCAGCGAGTTCAGGCGCTTCTCGATCTCGACTTCGGCCAGCGCTTGCCCACGCTCGTCTACCTGCAGTTCCAGCACCGCACGCACGTTGTCCTGCACGTTGAGTTTGCGAAAAATCGACGCCTCTTGTGGCAGGTAGCTCAGCCCCAACCGAGAGCGGCGATGGATCGGCATGTGTTCGATCGACTTGCCGTCGATGGTGATGTCACCCGCGCTGGCACGCACCAGCCCCACGATCATGTAAAAAGACGTGGTCTTGCCCGCGCCATTGGGGCCGAGCAAGCCGACCACCTCGCCCTTGCGCACCGACAGCGACACGTCCTTGACCACTTCGCGGCTGCCATAGAACTTTTGCAGATGGTGCGCCTGCAGGCAACTCACGCCTTCGTTGCCACACGCGGGTCGCGCTGGCGCGTCGTCGGCCACCACCGCTTGCTGCACCGACGCCTCGGGCACCGTCATGGTTTGGTTCCGCGCAATGCAGGGGTTTCGCGCAGCGACACACCCGCGCGCGAGGCGGTGCCTGCGGGTGGCGTTGCCGCGTCGGATTTGGGTGTGAGCATGGCGCGCACGCGCCCGGCCGGTGCCCCCGCCTGACTGCCTGGCACCGGCGCACCGTCGAGCGTGAACACCTCGGTGACGTTGTTGTAGACGATCACCGCCGCCTTGAATTCGTCGTTGAGTTTGCTGCCGACATAACGCCGCAACTGCGCGTTGCTGAGGAATTTGACGGTGTCGGCCTTGCCGTCGTAGTCAATCGTCTGCCCCTCGCCTTCGATGTATTCATCCAGACCTTCGCGTTTTTGCCGGAAAAAAGCCCGCTTGCCGGGCTCGGCGGTGACAACGCCAAACTGGTTGCCATCGGGGTCCTGACGCACGTCAACTTTGTCGCCGCGGATCAGGATCGTGCCCTTGGTCAGCACCACACGCCCGGTGAACACGCTCACCTGCCGGGCATCGTCGTAGCGCAGCGCGTCGGCCTCCACGTTCATGGGTTTGTCACGGTCCGCTTTTTCGGCCTGCACCGACGCCGACCACAGCGCGGCCAGCAGCACAAACCCGCAGGAGAAAAACGGCTTATTCATAAAGGCATGAATCTTGCATAAACATGCCCAAGATTGTAGCCATGCACCGGGCGCCGTGCAGCGCACCAGGGCGAAAGAAATGATTTGTTTTGCGCGGTGGAATCAACGCCCGACCCGTACTTCGCTGATCAGGAAAGCGGTGACCTGCAAGGCGCGGTCCATAGCACGGGTAAGTTCGCCGTCGGTATAAAACCGCCCGGCTACGCCGAGCGCCGGGACGCCTTCGACCTGGTAGGCGTCCATCAGCTGACTCGCACGACGCGCTTTGGCAACGACCGAAAACGAGTTGAACTGGCTGGCAAACGCGGTGGCGTCAACGCCTTGCTTGACCACCCAGGCGCTGATGTCTGCAGGGCTGACAAGCTTCAGCCGGTCACGGTGAATGGCGGCAAAAACCTGGGTATGCAATTTATCGACCAGTCCCATCGCCTCCAGCGCATAAAACAATTGTTGCTGCGGCACAAAACCAGGCTGGAAAGCAATGGGCACGCGCTTGAACACCACGTCGGCAGGCAAGGCCTTGACCCATTGCGCCAGCACCGGCTCAAAGGCATTGCAGTGCGGACAGCCGTACCAAAAAAATTCAATCACTTCGATCTTGCCCGCAGGCGCATCGACCGGCGCCACACGGTCAAGCGTGCGGAAATCAACGCCTGCGCGCGGATTACCCGCTTGGGCAAGCGCCAGCGCGCTGACCCCGGACAAACCGGCGGCAACGCTGCTCGTCAAAGTCAAAAAATAACGTCGTTCCATGAAAAATTTCCCGGCGAGAAAGGTTCACCTCTGCACGCGCACCAACGCCGCTTCAATGCCAGTGGCGTCGAGCCTGGCTTTGGCCTTGTCGGCTTCGTCGCGGGTTTGCAGTGGACCGGCCCGAACCCTGAACACCACGCGCCCAGCCTGTTCACGCTCGCTGACCTTGGTTTCGATGCCCGCCAGCGATAACTTGGCACGCTGACTCTCGGCGTCTTCTGCCGTGCGGTAGGCGCCCACCTGGACGTAATAGACAAAGGGATCAGCGCCCTCAGCGGCTTTTGCCACAGTTCCTTTGGCAGCAGCTTCCCTGGCCTTGAGCAGGTCGCCCAGCGGGTCGGCGGTGACGGCGGGCTTGGTTTCGGTCTGGATCGCCCCACTAACAGCACCGCTGGCTGCCGGCAAGACCTGCTCTGGCGCAGAGGGTTTGGCCGGGTTCTTGCCATACAGCGGCGCATTGGGGTCCCAGTCCTTGTTTTTCTTCGATTCAGCGGCATCAAGCTCGGCGGGCCGGTTGGTGCCCTTGTCCAGAAACGGGACAGGCACCTTGGTCACATAGACCGCCACCAGCAACGCTGCGGCCAGGCCAACCACCAGCCCAAGCACAAAGCCCCAGAACGTTCCGCCGCGTTGTCGGTTCATCATTTGCATTGCATCCCCTTTTTGATCTACATCTTTTGCGGGGCGCTGACACCCAGCACCGCCAACCCATTGCGCAGCACCTGGGCCGTGGCTGCAACCAAAGCCAGCCGCGCCAGCTTCACCGGCTCGTCGTCCACCAGAATACGCTCCGCATCGTAGTAGCTGTGATAGCAGGCAGCGAGTTCACGCAGGTAAAAGGTCACGTCATGCGGCGCAAAACCATCGGCAGCGGCACTGAGCATGTCGGGGTATTTGGCCAGCAACAGCATCAAGGCTTGCGCTTGCGGGCTGTTCAGCACACTCAAATCCACTGCAGCCAAGGTCTGGCGATCACCGCCCCAGGCGGCCAGCACCGAACAGATGCGCGCATGAGCGTATTGCACGTAGTAGACCGGGTTGTCATTGTTCTTGGCCACAGCCAAATCCACGTCAAAGGTGTATTCGGTGTCGGGCTTGCGGCTGAGCAGGAAAAAGCGCACCGCGTCCTTGCTGGTCCACTCGATCAAATCACGCAGCGTGACGTAGCTGCCCGCGCGCTTGCTGATCTTGACTTCTTCGCCGCCCTTGACCACGCGCACCATGGTGTGCAGCACGTAGTCCGGAAAACCCTTCGGAATACCCACGTTGGCCGCCTGCAAGCCAGCGCGCACACGGGCAATGGTGCCGTGGTGGTCGGTACCCTGGATGTTGATGACTTTCTGAAAACCGCGCTCCCACTTGGTGATGTGGTAAGCCACATCGGGCACAAAGTAGGTGTAAGTGCCGTCTTGCTTGCGCATCACACGGTCTTTGTCGTCGCCGTAGCCGGTGGACTTGAGCCACAGCGCGCCGTCCTGCTCGTAGGTTTTGCCCGCCTCGATCAAGCGTTTGACAGCGGCTTCGACCTTGCCTGATGTGTACAGGCTGCTCTCTAAATAGTAGTTGTCAAACTTCACTGCAAAGGCCTGCAAATCCAGGTCCTGCTCGCGGCGCAGGTAGGCCACGGCAAACTGGCGAATGCTCTCCAGATCAGCCGCATCACCACTGGCGGTGAATTCGCGGTCGTCCGACTTGACGGTTTTTTTGGCCAGGAAGTCAGCCGCAATATCGGCAATGTAGTCGCCGTTGTAAAAGTTTTTGCTCAACGCGTTG
>PFKL01000051.1:0-489 GCA_002784245.1 Comamonadaceae bacterium CG_4_10_14_3_um_filter_60_75 | reverse complement strand
CAGGGTGCCAATCTGCACGCCAGCGTCGTTGTAATAAAACTCGCGGTAAACATCCCAGCCCTGGGTGGCAAACAGGTTGCAAATGGCATCGCCCAGCGCCGCCTGGCGGCCATGACCCACATGCAACGGGCCGGTGGGGTTGGCCGAGACAAATTCCACCAACATGCGACGGCCGTTGCTGGCCTGCGTGCCGTACCGTGTGGTTTGGTCCAGCACTGAACGCACCACCTGTTGTTTGGCGGTGGGCTTGAGTTTGATGTTGATGAAACCCGGCCCGGCAATCTCCAGCGCGTCGACCCAGGTCTGAAATGCCGGCACAGCACGCAGCGTTGTGCACAGGGTTTCGGCAAGTTGGCGGGGGTTTTGTTTCAGCGGTTTGGCCAGTTGCATCGCCGCCGTTGTAGCCAGGTCACCATGGGCGGCCACCTTGGGCGACTCAAACGCCGCCTTGGCACCCGCGCCGGGCGATAAGGCTTCCAACGCGTCGCG
>PFKL01000117.1 GCA_002784245.1 Comamonadaceae bacterium CG_4_10_14_3_um_filter_60_75 | reverse complement strand
CCCCAGCGGCCAGCAAATCCTTGATGACCTCGCGGCTGGTGGCCTCGCGCATGTCGTCGGTATTGGCCTTGAACGCCAGCCCCCACATGGCAAAGTGCTTGCCCGCCAGCTTGTCGCCAAAGCGTTCTTTCACCTTGGTGGACAACACATGTTTTTGCGCGTCGTTGGCTGCCTCTACCGCCGTCAACACCTGCAGCTTCATTCCCGCATCAGCCGCGGCGGTCTTGATCAGCGCCTTCACATCCTTGGGAAAGCAAGAGCCGCCGTACCCTGCACCCGCGTACAAAAAGTCGTAGCCAATGCGCGGGTCAGAGCCAATACCCCGGCGCACGTTTTCAATGTCAGCGCCTAACTTTTCGGCCAGGTTGGCCAGCTCGTTCATGAAGCTGATGCGCGTGGCCAGCATGGCGTTGGCGGCGTATTTGGTCAGCTCTGCGCTGCGCACGTCCATCACAATCAGCCGGTCGTGGTTGCGCTGGAACGGGGCGTACAGCGCACGCATGTTCAGCGCCGCCTCTTCGTCGTCACAGCCCACCACAATGCGGTCGGGCTTCATGAAGTCATCGATGGCCGCGCCCTCTTTCAAAAACTCAGGGTTGCTGACCACGCTGTAAGGCGTGGTGACACCGCGTTTTTGCAGCTCGTCGGCCACGGCAGCGCGCACCACGTCGGCCGTGCCCACCGGCACCGTGCTCTTGTCGACGATCACCTTGTAATCGGTCATGTGTTTACCGATGTTGCGCGCGGCAGCGGTCACGTACTGCATGTCGGCCGAGCCGTCCTCACCCGGCGGGGTGCCCACCGCAATGAACTGGACAGTGCCGAAGTGCGCGGCACGCGCCACGTCGGTGGTGAAGTGCAGGCGACCCGCGGCCACATTGCGCTGCACCATCTCTTGCAAGCCAGGCTCATATATCGGGATGCCGCCGTCTTCCAGAATCTTGATCTTGGCGGGATCCACATCCAGGCACAGCACGTCGTTGCCCACCTCGGCCAGGCAAGCGCCCGACACCAAACCCACATAACCTGTACCGATAACAGTAATTTTCATAGACCACTCCTTTCATTATTATGAACGAACAAAAATGGATCGTCACGGCTGCTATGGCGATTTCTCGCTGCTGGCCTCGTTCAACATTTGCGCCAGCGTCTGCGCACGTGCGGTCCGGGACGCTTGCTGTATTGCTGACAAACCCGGCCTGGCTGCCTGGCCGAGGCGCAGCTCGCGCAGCAGTTGCTGCAATGCCTGCGCGATCTCGGGCGCGTTATCGAGCCGTGCAGTGTTGGGCAAGCCCGCGCTGCGCATGGCTGCGGCGGTATCACCTGCCGGGTCGGTCAAGCCCAGCAGCGGCTTGCCAGCACGCAGATACTCATAAAACTTGGCGGGAATTTGCGCGTTGCAATTGCTTGCCTGCATCAACAACAGTGTGTCTGCGTTCAGCATCTCGGCCAGCGCTTCGCGGTAAGGCAGGGCGGGGCAAATTTCCACCAGCGCCTGCACGTTGTGGCGCATGGCCAGGTCGCGCAGCAGATCTTCATGCACCGCTGCCCTAAACCTGATCATCAAATCCTCCGGCCCAACCGCACCGGACTGCGCCAATTGACCCAGCGCCACAAACAACGCAGCAGGGTCGCGCTCTGAGGGATAGACGATACCGCTGTGCAACAGCAGCGCAGGCCGGTTGCGCACCGCTGGCAAATCAGTGGCCAGCAAACGCGGTGCATCCAAGGCCCCGGCTTGCAAAAAACTTTCTTCGTCATAGCCATTTTCCAGCACCATCATGCGCTGCGCCGCCTGCGGGTAGCGTTGCTGGTAAAGGCACGCCGCACTGGGCGTGGTGAATACGCACCAGCGTGCCTGCCGTGCTGCAGTCGCTTCAATGCGTTCAAACGCCTGCCAGGTGCGCGGGTCGCTCGGGTAGCCCTCTTGCGCCATCGGGTCACGAAAATCCGCCACCCACGGCAACCTGGTCTGGCGCGCCAGCTCGGCACCAATGACGTGCGCTGTTGCAATGGGGTAAGTTGACCAGATCGCATCTGGCTTGAACGCGCGCACCATCGCCAGCCCCTGTCGCACCGCGTCCCAGCGCCAACTCATCCAGCGGTCGGGCCGCGCCATGGCTGCCCAATAGCGCCCGGCCACCTGCAAATGCCGTGCCGTGTCCAACGCCAAGGCGCGCCGTACCACGGTGCCTGCGGGTACGTCGGCCAGCAGGTGGCTGTTGGTTTGGTCGTAGGCCAGCGTGTTCGCCGTCAACACCAAAGGCTGCCAGCCCAGCGCTGGCAAATGCTGCACAAATCGTAGCGTGCGCTGCACGCCACTGCTGCCCGCCTGCGGTGGAAAGTGGAAAGCCACCATTAAAACTTTTTTCACGCGCACGTCCTTGTCGTCCATGGCGCTATTACAACGCAGGAATACACAACTCCCAGGCAGTTGCAATTCATAATCTGCCTGTGTCGCTCCAACAGAAAATCACCAGCAGCCTCAAGTGGACGGCGTTTGGCAAGGCCGCCAGCCAGGCGTTCAGCTGGGTTGTCACCCTGTATGTGATTCGCCTGCTGGCGCCGGGCGACTATGGCCTGATGGCCATGGCCAGTGTGGTGATTGCGTTTCTGTCAACTTTCAACGAATTCGGCCTTGGGGCAGCGCTGGTTCAAGCCAAAGACCTTGACGACCGTCGCATTGGCGCTGTGTACGGGGCCATGCTGATTCTGGGGCTGTGCCTCAGCGCTCTGCTGGCCTTGGCCGCACCCCGGATCGGTCAATTCTTCAACGAACCGCGCCTGGCTGACCTGTTGACCGTGGCTGGCTTGCAGTTTGTCCTCAACGCGGCCAGCATCGTCCCCGAATCCATGATGCAGCGCGCCTTGGCTTTCAAACCCTTGTCGCTGGTCGAACTCGTCGGCACGCTGGTGAACAGTCTGGCCACGCTGGTTCTGGCGGTCGCTGGCTACGGTGTCTGGTCGCTGGTGCTGGGCAATCTGGTTGGTGCGGTGGTGCGCACGGCCATCTTTGTCGCGCTCAATCCACGGCGCGTGCCGCCCAACCTGTACTTCAGGCAAGCCGCCACCTTGTTGTCCTTTGGCAGCTACCTTACGGCAGGGCGGTTTGTATCGTTTTTCATGTCGCAGGCTGACGTCTTCATCGGCGCCAAGCTCTTGGGTAAAGACGCATTGGGCTTGTACACCGTCGCCCTGCATCTGGCCAGCTTGCCCGTCAACAAAGCCATGAGCATCGTTAACCAGGTTGCCTTCAGCGCCATCTCGCGCATCCAGGACCAGCGCGCACAAATGCAGCAGGGCTTGCTTGATGCCTTGCGTTGGCTGGCGTACCTGACCCTGCCCTTAATCTACGGCCTGGCCTGCGTTGCACCAGACTTTGTGCCCTTGGTGATCGGGCCGAATTGGGTCGATGCCGTGTTGCCCCTGCAGTTGGTAGCGATCGTCATGCCGCTGCGACTGATCAGCGCGCTGTTTTCTACCGCCATCAACGCCTCTGGTCGGGCTGACGTTGGTTTCAGGAACACCCTGACCGCCGCCTTGATCTTGCCGCTGTGTTTTCTGGTTGGTGCGCAGTGGGGCGCTGTTGGTTTGGCCGGCGCCTGGGTGGTGGGTGTGCCGGCTGTGTTGCTGGTTAACTTCAGACCGATCAGCCGGGTGCTTGGCTTGCGCGCCTTGCAAGTCTTGCAGGCGGTGCAAGTGCCGCTGTTGGCTGCCTTGGTCATGATCGCTGTGGTCTTTGCGATCCGGCTGCTTCTTGAGCTGACCGTACCGACGTGGGGCGGTTTGTTTGCGCAGATCGCCACTGGCGCGGTGGCTTATCTTGGCACTGCTTTTTTGCTGGATAGATGGATTGCTTCGCGCTGCTCGCACTGACGACCGACGGGCTTCACCCATAATTCGCCCCATGACGCCGCCCATCCGCATCCTGCTGTTCAGCACCCTTTTCCCCAGCGCCGTTCGGCCTATTCATGGTATTTTCGTTGAGACTCGTTTGCGCGAACTCGTCAAGACCGGCCAGGTGCAGGCCAAAGTTGTCGCACCTGTGCCCTGGTTCCCTTTCAAAGGCGCGCGCTTTGGCGACTACGGTCTGTTTGCCGCCACGCCAGCTTTTGAACAACGCAACGGCCTTGACGTCTACCACCCGCGCTACCTGCTGCCGCCCAAAGTCGGCATGAACATCGCCCCGCATACCCTGGCTATGGCCGCGCTGCCTTGGGTCAAGAAACGCATCCGCGACGGCTTTGACTTTGACCTCATCGACGCGCACTACTACTACCCAGACGGCGTGGCCGCCGGCATCATCGCCAAAGCGCTTGGCAAGCCCTTTGTGGTCACCGCGCGTGGCACAGACCTCAACCTCATTCCAGACTACCCCTATCCGCGCAAGCTGATCCTGCAAACCGCCGCCGCCGCCGGTGCGTCTATCGGCGTCTGCCAGGCCCTCATGGACAGCCTGCGCGCCCTGGGTGCCGACCCCGCCAAGCTGCATACGCTGCGCAACGGCGTCGACCTGCAACGCTTTGTGCCCGAGCCACGTGAACTTGCGCGCCAAAAACTGGGCCTGCCCGAGCACGCCCAATTACTGCTCAGTGTGGGTCATCTGATCGAACGCAAAGGCCACCACATCGCCGTTGAGGCGTTGGTACAACTGCCCGGTGTGCGCCTGCTCATTGCTGGCAGCGGCCCCGAGCGTGCCGCGCTGCAGCGCCAGGCTGAAAAACTCGGCGTTGCCGACCGCGTGCGATTTGCCGGCGTTGTGCCACAGGCCGATTTGAAATGGTGGTACAGCGCCGCCGATGCGCTGGCGCTGTGCTCCAGCCGCGAAGGCTGGGCCAACGTTTTGCTGGAAGCCATGGCCTGCGGCACACCCGTCATTGCCACCGACATCTGGGGCACGCCAGAAGTCGTCAGTACACCAGCGGCCGGTCTGCTCATGGCCGCGCGCACAGGCCCGGCGCTGGCCGAAGCATGGCGCGCCTTGATGGCCAACTACCCCGCCCGCGAAGCCACCCGCGCCCACGCCGAAACCTTCTCGTGGGACGCCACCACGCAGGGACAACTGCGGCTGTTCAATTCCATTCGAGCGCAGTAGTATTTCAGTGCCCATGGAGAGCAGGCAAACCTTTGAGACCAAGCGCGGTATGCAGCCGCTAGGTCATGGCCAGGGTGAGTTTTTTCGGTTGAGCACTTTATCTGGCAGGGATCAAAAAGATGCACCGAAAATGGTTGTTAAACCCGTATCAACGACGCGTTGCGCGCATCTTTGCAGCTGGCCGAACGGCTGGTGTGATCTGATTCGAATCGCTTCAAGCAAGAGCAGCGTCGCGTTTTTCAAGGCAGAGGGGCATCAATCATCAAGCCCTGTACCAGCGCATGTTTCGCCGATTGTTGAGTTCATACGTTGCAGTTCAGGGGCCATCACGGGGCGGTTGACGGCTCGTGGTTCACGCCGTGGCAACTCAAATAGCATTGCCCGCCGGTGACCGATGGGATGTATTCCAGCCGTTGTTGCGCGGTAGATTTGCTCACCACTGGCAGCCCATTCTTGTCAAACAGCATGAAGTTGATGAGGCGCGGGTTATAGCGCGACCCATGGGCATCGTGGCATGACGCGCAGGAAGTGTTTTTGGCCAAATGCCGCGCGTGCGGAAACTTGCCAGCCACGTCGATCGTCAGGGCATTGCGGTCATGACACTTGTAGCACAGCGCATAGCTCTGGGGCGATTCAATCGTGTTGTCTGCTGCGTCGTACTGGCGCTCCAGAATGGGGGCGTATTGGGAGCCGTGGGGCCCGGCAGGCGCAGTGCCGCCAGACGCAGCGGCATCGTTGTTGTGACAACTTGAACACAATAAACGACTGCTTGCTGTATAGCCTGTCACCAGGTTTTGTATGCCGGCATTCTTGCCCACCGCCACCACCGGGTGATACGACTGGTTACTAGGATCAAACTCCTTGAGCACGTTGCGGTTGTTGTCCTGACGCTGAAACGACTGCGTTGTGGCATCGCTCAAGCCATGGCATTTGTAGCAAACTTCGTATTCTTTTGTGGCCGGAATGAGCACCCCCCCAGCCTGACTGATCCCGCGCACGCCCAGCAGTCGACCTGTCACATCGGTTGCCACGGCTGCTGGCGTGTTGTTGCTGGCGTGTGGGTTGTGGCAGTCAGCGCAAGTCACGTGGCGCGCCATCTCCATTGGCTTTTCATTGGGGGTATGTGTCCATTCAGCGGCGCTGATGGGGTGGCTGGACAATTTTGAAAATTCATTTTGCAGGTTGCGCGCAGCGACTGCACCGCCATGACACACCATGCAGTTGGCCACTTCGCCAGGCTGAGCCAACAGTGCCTTGGCGTGCCCTGCTGTGTGTGGCTTGTGACAACTGCTGCACGCATTCTCAGCCACCGTTGGGTAGGCGCTGCCGGGCCATGGGCTGGTACCCGTGCCGTTCCAGGTCGCACTGGACGTGGCGTGGGTCGAGTTTTCCCAACCTGTCGGCTTGTGGCAAGTGACGCACAGCGCACCATTGCGCGTGTCCATCCGCATGAATTTGGCATGCCGGTCTTCGTGCGCGTCGTGGCAACTGGTGCACTGCATCTCGTGGTTTTGATCGAGCTTGATCGCACCGGTCAAAACCGACGGAAACGCCAGCTCGCCACGCGCAGTTGCCAATGCGGCGTCGTAAACAAAAGATACCGGGTGGTCTGCTGACAGGTTGGTGCCCAACGCCGCCTTGCCAGTCAGAAACCCCAATGTCGGCCGTACGCCACCTGGCCGCAACAGGTTACCCATGGCCAGAGTGCCGTCATGGCAAGACAGGCACAGGCGTGAACTGCCGGTAGGCTGTTTGACTTGCGCAAGCAGTGTGCTGCTGGTGTAAAGCTCGTAAGTGGCGGCAGACAATTCCCGGTTCCACAGGCTGCGTTGCGGGTTGGAACTGTGCGGTGTGTGGCAAAACACGCACAAACCCGTGGACTCAGGCGCTTTGAAGTTACCCGGCCCAGTGGGGGTCAAGTTGTGCACCGTGCTGGCAATATTGGAGCCCGCACCCACAGAAAACGGCACGGCCACCAGCCAGACCATGGCCAGGCTCAAACCGGCCAGACGAACCATTCGATGCATCATTTCAAACTCTCCTTGGTCACCGGGCGACTGGCAACGGCACCCAAAAACACCTGCACACGTTGGTTGTATGCGTCTGCCACATAGACTTTGTCGTCACTTGCAATAAAGATGCCACGCGGCAAGGTGAACTGGCCCCGTGCCGTGCCATGCTCGCCAAAAGCCAGTAACAGTTGGCCTTGCCGATCAAAAATCTGGACTGCATCAAACAGCGCATCTACCACATACACGTGCCCCGCACTGTCAGAAGCCACGCCCTTGGGTGATGCCAAGTCACCCGTGCCGTTGCCATTTTTGCCAAACTGCCACAAAAACTTGCCCTCAGGGCTGAGCGATTGAATACGAAAATTCATGGCATCCGTGATCAGCAGGTTGCCAGCCTTTGTGCC
>PFKL01000011.1 GCA_002784245.1 Comamonadaceae bacterium CG_4_10_14_3_um_filter_60_75 | reverse complement strand
TGCGGGTCCAGCGTCATCTTGCCGGCTTCGACTTTGGACAAATCCAGAATGTCGTTGAGCAAGCCCAGAAGGGACTGCGCCGCGCTCTCGCTCTTGGCAGCGTAATCGGCCTGTTTGGGGCTGAGTTCGGTTTTGCGCAGCAAGGTGAGCATGCCCAGAACGGCATTCATGGGGGTGCGAATCTCATGGCTCATGTTGGCCAGAAACTGGCTCTTGGCGGTTGACGCCGCTTGCGCCGCTTCGGTGGCCTGCACCAGTTTAGTGATGTCGACCCGAAAACCAACCGTGTAGCCGTTGGCCATGCGGCGCTCAAAAATGCGCAGTGTTCGGCCGTCGGCCAATTTTTGAATGAGTTGCGAATCGGCCTGGCGGTGGGCGGCCATGCGTTCGCTGACCCATTGCTCCAGTTGATCCGGGTCGGTGGCGTACTGGCCGCGCTGGCCGCCCACGCGAATGATGTGCTCAAAAGTGTTGCCAGGCACCATCGCGTCTGCGCTCAAGGGATAAATCTCGCGGTAGCGCTGGTTGCACAGCACCAGGCGGTCCTGGTCGTCGTACAGCACAAACGCATCTTCCAGCGCCTCAATGGCAGCGTTCAGAATGTCAGCATTGCGCTTGGCCAGCGCCTCGGCCGCCTTGCGGGCGGTAATGTCAATGCGGATCGAGACATATTTTTCAACCAGTCCGTCGTCATCCACAAAGGGCGCAATGAAGGTGTCCACCCAGTACACGCCACCGCTCTTGGTGCGGTTACAGACTTCGCCGCGCCAGGGTTTGCCAGCGGCAATGGTTTGCCACATCTGCGCCCAGAAGGCGCGGTCTTGAACGTCCGATCTGAGCAAACGGTGGTTTTGTCCAATGAGCTCGTCACGGGTGTAGCCGCTGATGTCGCAAAACGCATCGTTGACCTGGATGATGTTGCCCGCCCGGTCCGCCATCGACACAATGCCCAACAAGTCCAGGGTGCTGAGCAGCGCATGGTTGTCGCGCAGCACCGCTTCCAGCTGCGACTGCGCCAGGCGGCGCTCGGTGACATCAGACTCAATGGCCATGAAGCCATTGACCTCTCCATCTGCGCCGTAGATCGGCTGAATCTCCAGGTCCAGCCAATAATCCAGCCCCAGTTTGCTGCGATTGAGAATTTCACCCCGAAATATCTGCCCGGCGCGCAGTGCCTGGCCAATGCGGCGAGTGGTTTCTCGATCTGTATTTTCCGTTTGCAAGAAAGCGGGGTTTTTGCCCAAGACTTCCCCGGCGCTGTAACCGGTGACGCGTTCAAAACCGGGGTTGACCCAGGTGATGCGCTGCTGCGCGTCGGTGATGATGACCGAGTTAGAGGTTTCCTGCGCCACCAGTGCCAGGCGCTGCAGGTCTTTGGTCATGCTGCGCGCCAGGCTTTCGGCCCGCTCGCGGCCCCGGGCTTGCTGCCACATCAACAGCGTCAGCAAGAAGCTGGCGAAGACGCCACCCAGACCGATCAAGGCGGGTTGCAGGGGGTCCAGTCTGGCGTCAAAGCTGCGGCTGCTGGCGGTTTGCAAGGTGAGTTGCCGCCCGAGCATGTCAAAGGCCTGGGTTGTCTGAAACAAGTGGCCGACTGCGACGTCGTTCTTGAACAACAAACTGTCAGTGGTCTGGCCAGCGCTGGCGTCGACCAGTTCGACGAACAGGTTGCCTTGGGTTACTTGGTCAAGTTCGCCCAACAATTCCTTGAGCACGATGGGTGCGTAAATCACGCCGCGCAATGCCGCGCGCCGTTCGCTGGCGGAATTGAGCCGGGGGGCCTTGTGATAAACGGGCACATACATCAGCACCCCCGGCGTCTTCTGGTTGTCTTGCACCAGCGTGATCGGCGCGGTCATGGCGGGTGCACCAGCGTCGATGGCTTGCTCGATGGCGCTGCGTCGGCGCGCTTCAGAGCCCACGTCCAGTCCTTGGGCGCCGGTGTTGTTCACCGATGGTTCGATGTAGGTGATCACGTAGTGTGGGTCTGCTGGCACCTCGAGCATGCGCAGGGCGAATTCGGGTGCATCGTCTGCACGTACCTGGGCAAGAAATGCGTCGACCGCGTCACGCTCAACCCGTTCAATGAAACCAAAGCCGCGCACTCCAGGGAACTCGGTTGGCAAGTCGCGCGAAAAAACATGTTCGGTAAATTTGCTGCGATTCACTTCACCGCTGGCAACGTACATGGCACGCACACCGTTGAGGCCACTGATGGGCAGCTTGAGTCGGCTCGTGAGCTCGGCCAGGGCCCGCTGCACGGTGCGATGGTATTCCGCCTGGGCTTGTTCGGTTTGGCGCTGGTTCAGCCAAAATGCACCAGCCACTGAGGCTGTCAAGCCCACCGCCAGCAAACCCACAGACAACAAGCTGGCCGCGTCGAAGCGGCGGTTGGACCAAAATTTCATCGATTTACCAGCAGAGAAAATTCAGGAATGGAACACAAAACGCAAATCATCTTACGTCAAGCCACTCTCGGCGCGGTTGCGCAGTCCAGGCTACACGTTGCCGACGGAGGGGTGGCATGATCGCCTTGCTGCAGCGCGTGCACCAGACCAAGGTCACGGTTGATGCCAGCGTGGTTGGGCAAATTGATGCCGGGCTGTTGGTGCTGCTGTGTGCCGAACAAGGTGACACGCCGCAGCAAGCCGATAAGCTGCTGGCCAAGATCCTCAAATTGCGCATCTTCAGTGACGCGGCGGGAAAGATGAACCACAGCGTGCAAAACATGGATGGCTTGGCCCTGTCTGACAGCGCCGGTGGCTTGCTGGTGGTGAGTCAGTTCACGCTGGTAGCTGATGCCTCTGCGGGCAACCGGCCCAGTTTTACCGCCGCCGCGTCGCCCGAAGACGGCCGTCGCCTCTATGAACATTTTGTCGCCCAAGCCCGGCTGGCGCACCCGGTGGTGCAAACCGGCGTGTTTGCGGCTGACATGCAGGTCAGCTTGGTCAACGATGGGCCGGTAACGATCCCGCTGCGCATCGCGCCAGTTGCAAGCGGGCCGCGATAATCCCGCGCCATGTCGTCGGTTTTTCAACGTCCCTCCCTGCTGCGCCGTCTGCGGCCCTGGTTTTCAGGCTTTGACGGCCCGCTGGCGTTTGCCGTGTTCATGCTGGCGTGTGCTGGGCTGTTGACCATGTATTCGTCGGGCTACGACCATGGGACGCGCTTCGAGGATCATGCCCGCAACATGCTGATCGCTGGTTTCATCATGTTTGTGGTGGCGCAGATATCGCCGCATCGCTTGATGGTGCTGGCGGTGCCGCTGTACGCCACTGGCGTTGCGTTGCTCGTGGCCGTGACCTTGTTCGGGATCACCAAGAAGGGCGCAACGCGCTGGTTGAATGTGGGCGTGATCATCCAGCCCAGTGAGATTCTCAAGATCGCCATGCCGCTGATGCTGGCGTGGTGGTTCCAGAAGCGCGAAGGGCAATTGCGCGCGCCGGACTTCGTGGTTGCGGTGCTGTTGCTGGCGCTACCGGTGGGCTTGATCATGAAGCAGCCCGACCTGGGTACATCCTTGTTGGTGCTGGCCGCAGGCTTGTCGGTGATCTTTTTTGCCGGCCTGAGCTGGAAGCTGGTGGCACCACCGCTGGTGTTGGCTCTGATGGGTATCACCATGCTGGTGGTATTTGAGCCGCAGCTCTGCGCCGACGGGGTGCACTGGCCACTGTTGCGTGACTACCAGCAGCAGCGCGTTTGCACGCTGCTGGACCCCACGCGCGACCCCCTGGGCAAAGGGTTTCACATCATCCAGGGCATGATCGCCATTGGCTCGGGCGGCTTTTGGGGTAAAGGCTTCATGCAGGGGACGCAGACGCACCTTGAATTCATTCCCGAGCGCACCACCGACTTTATTTTTGCCGCCTATTCCGAGGAGTTTGGCCTCGTGGGCAACCTGCTGCTGATTGTGGCTTTCGCCTTTCTGGTGCTGCGCGCTTTGGCCATCGCGCTGGAAGCGCCCAATGTGTTTACCCGGCTGCTGGGGGGCGCCATGGCGATGATTTTTTTCTGCTACGCGTTTGTCAACATGGGCATGGTCAGTGGCATCTTGCCAGTGGTGGGTGTGCCGTTGCCGTTTATCAGCTACGGCGGCACAGCCATGGTGACGTTGGGGCTGGGCTTGGGAATACTGATGTCGATTGCCAAATCCAAGCGGCTGGTGCAGTCGTGATGGCTGCCGAAGGCCGCTGGACTCGTAGCAAAGCGCCTCGCCCGGCTGGTTGGCCAACCACCGAGATCACCATGTCCCCAATGTGAAATGGGCACAACATGTCCTTCACACCAATTTGAATCGCGCCCCCTAAAATCAGCACATGATTGCACGCGAACCCACTCTTGAACGCCTCGGTATTGCCAAAGCGCTGCTGCTGACACCTTTTGGTCTGGATGAATCTGATCTGAGCCGCGCCCTGGCCGAGATCAAGGCGCACCGGGTTGATGAGGCCGACCTGTATTTCCAGACCACGCGCAGCGAGGGCTGGAGCCTGGAGGAGGGTATTGTCAAAACCGGCTCGTTTTCCATTGACCAGGGCGTCGGCGTGCGCGCTGTCAGCGGTGAGAAAACCGCGTTCGCCTATTCGGACGACATCTCTGCCGGGTCGCTTCTGGATGCCGCCCGAACTGTACGGTCAATTTCGGCTGTAGCCCAGAGTAAACGGGCGAAGACAGCTACGCAAAAAATAGCGGCATCGCGCTCACTCTACGACGGTCTGGACCCGATCGCCAGCCTGGACAGCACCGCCAAAGTACAGCTGCTGGAGAAGGTGGAACAACTGGCCCGCGCCAAAGATCCGCGTGTGGCGCAGGTGATGGCGGGCTTGGCCGCCGAACACGATGTGGTACTGGTGGCGCGTGCCGACGGCACATTGGCTGCTGACGTGCGCCCGCTGGTACGCCTGAGCGTGACGGTATTTGTCGAGCAAAAAGGCCGCCGCGAGATGGGTTCGGCCGGCGGTGGTGGGCGCTTTGGCTTTGCCTATTTTGACGACGCATTGATTGGCCGTTACGTCGACGAAGCGGTGGGCAACGCGCTGACCAATCTGGAGGCACGGCCCGCCCCGGCGGGTGAAATGACCGTGGTGCTCGGCCCGGGCTGGCCCGGCATTCTGTTGCACGAAGCCATTGGCCACGGCCTGGAGGGGGACTTCAACCGTAAGGGCTCCAGCGCGTTCAGTGGCCGTATCGGGCAACGTGTGGCCGCCAAGGGTGTCACGGTACTTGACGATGGCACGATCACCGACCGGCGTGGTTCGCTCAATGTAGACGACGAAGGCAATACCAGTGGGCGCAATGTGCTGATCGAAGACGGCATCCTCAGAGGCTACCTGCAAGATGCGATGAATGCGCGTCTGATGGGCGTCAAACCCACCGGCAACGGCCGGCGCGAGAGTTACGCCCATGTGCCAATCCCGCGCATGACCAACACCTACATGCTCGCTGGCGACAAATCACCTGAAGAAATTGTTGCCAGCGTCAAGAAAGGCGTCTATGCCACCAACTTTGGTGGTGGTCAGGTCGATATCACCTCGGGCAAGTTTGTTTTTTCCACCAGCCAGGCGTTCTGGGTGGAAAACGGCAAAATTCAATACCCGGTCAAGGGTGCAACGCTGGTGGGCAGTGGGCCGGAGTGCCTGAAGCGTGTGAGCATGATCGGCAACGACATGGCGCTCGATAGCGGTGTCGGCACCTGCGGCAAAGAGGGCCAGAGTGTGCCTGTGGGGGTCGGGCAGCCCACCTTGCGGATCGACGGGCTGACGGTTGGTGGCACTGCCTGAGCCACCCCGCTGCGCGCGCTGCCCGTTTGCCATGAAACGACTGTGCTACATTTCACAGACATGAAGTCCGCCACGTTTTTCTTCAGCTATTTTTGGTTCTCAAGCGCCGTTGGCGGTAGAGAGTTCTGAAACGTTCCTGAAGTAAACGTCCTGATCTTCCAAAAACCGCCGGCCTCACCGGCGGTTTTTTTATGTGTTTTTGTCACCCTGCAAGGATATTTTCATGACTGCCAAAACCGTTGCCTCATCTGACCAAGCTGCCTGGAACAGCGCTGTGAACGCCAATGCTTCTGACCGCACCGGTCAGACCGATAACGAACGCATCAAGGACATCACCGTGCTTCCCCCTCCCGAACATTTGATTCGCTTCTTTCCCATCCATGGCACGCCCGTTGAAAAGATGATCAGTCGCACCCGTGGTGCCATCCATGACATCATGTCCGGCAAGGACGACCGCTTGCTGGTCATCATTGGCCCGTGCTCGATCCACGACCCGGCGGCGGCCATTGAATACGCCCGCCGTCTCAAAGCGCAACGGCAGGAATACGCTGACACGCTGGAGATCGTGATGCGCGTGTACTTTGAAAAACCTCGCACCACCGTGGGCTGGAAAGGGTTGATCAACGACCCCTACCTGGACGAGACCTTTTGCATTGACGAGGGCTTGCGCATCGCCCGCCAGTTGCTCATTGAGATCAACCGCCTGGGCCTGCCCGCCGGCAGCGAGTTTCTGGATGTGATTTCGCCCCAATACCTGGGCGATTTGATCAGCTGGGGTGCGATTGGCGCGCGCACCACCGAGAGCCAGGTGCACCGCGAGTTGGCTTCTGGCCTGTCGGCGCCGATTGGCTTCAAAAACGGTACCGATGGCAATATCAAAATTGCAACCGATGCCATTCACGCTGCCGCCGGTGGCCACCATTTTTTGTCGGTGCACAAAAGCGGCCGGGTGGCGATTGTGCACACCAAGGGCAACAAGGATTGCCATGTGATCTTGCGTGGTGGCAAAGCGCCCAATTACGATGCGGCCAGCGTGGCTGCTGCGTGCGCCGAACTGGAAAAGTCAAAGTTGCCTGCGTCCCTGATGGTCGATTGCAGTCACGCCAACAGCAGCAAGCAGCATGAGAAGCAGCTTGAGGTGGCGCGTGACATTGCACGGCAAATCAGCAGTGGCTCGCGCCAGGTCTTCGGCGTGATGGTGGAAAGCCACCTCAACGCGGGCGCGCAGAAGTTCACTCCTGGCAAGGATAAGACCGACAAGCTGGAGTACGGCAAGAGCATCACCGATGCCTGTCTGGGTTGGGACGATTCGTTGTCTTGTCTGGACGTACTGTCCAAGGCAGTGCTGGCGCGCCGGGCCAAGCGGGCTTGAAGCGCTGGCCGCCTGAGTTTGTCTCAGGCGGCGTTTTTTGAGGCTGGTGCCTGTTGCAAAGTTATAAGATTTTCTGGCCTCCAGCCCTTATGCACCATGCGCAAGTAGCTATTTATTTTGTAGTTCCTGCAGTAGTTTGGTGTGCACGCCACCAAAGCCGCCATTGCTCATGCACACGATGTGGTCGCCCGCCTGCGACGCGGCAGCGACCGCGTTGACCAGTACGTCGAGCTGGTCGAACACCTGCGCTGTTTGACCCATCGGTGCCAGCGCTTCAGACGCGTCCCAGCCGAGTCCGGCGCTGTGGCAAAAAGACAGATCGGCGCTCTCCAGACTCCAGGGCAGCAGTGCCTTCATGGTGCCCAGCTTCATGGTGTTGGAGCGTGGCTCAAACACCGCCAGAATGCGCGCACCTCGGGGTAGCGTGCTACGCAGACCGTCGAGCGTGGTGCGAATGGCGGTGGGGTGGTGGGCAAAGTCGTCGTACACGGTGATGCCGCCCACCGTGCCGCGCGTCTCCATGCGGCGTTTGACGTTCTCAAAGCTGCCCAGCGCGGTGGCTGCACCTGCCGGGTTGACACCCAGGTGCTCCGCTGCGGCGATGGCGGCCAGCGCATTGAGCTGGTTGTGCACGCCGGTCAAGCTCCAGCGCACATGGCCTGCGCGCTGACCCCGGTGCAGCACATCAAAGTCATGCGCTGGGCCATTGGCGTTGAAGTCGCTCACCGCTGAGCCAAAGCTGCGCATTTCGCTCCAGCAGCCTGCATGCAATACGCGTGCCAGGCTTTCTTCCAGGCCGTTGATGATGATACGGCCGCTGCCGTGTGGGCCGGTGCCAGGCACGGTACGCACCAAATGGTGGAATTGGCGCTCGATGGCGGCCAGATCGTCAAAGATGTCGGCGTGATCGAACTCCAGGTTGTTCAGAACGGCTGTGCGCGGGTGGTAATGGACAAACTTGCTGCGTTTGTCAAAAAACGCAGTGTCGTATTCATCAGCCTCAATCACAAAGGCCTTGCCTTGCCCCAGGCGGGCGGAAACGCCGAAGTTCAGGGGCACGCCGCCGATCAGAAAGCCTGGGCGCAGCCCGGCTTGCTCCAGAATCCAGCTGGTCATGGCGGTGGTGGTGGTTTTGCCGTGCGTGCCCGCGATGGCCACCACGTGGCGGCCTTGCAGGATATGCTCGGCCAGCCATTGCGGCCCACTGGTGTAGGGCAGGCCAGCGTCCAAGACAGCTTCCATCAATGGGAATTTGGCCGAGCCGTCGGCCAGGTGCGCGCGGCTGACCACGTTGCCCACCACGTACAGATCGGGCTGCAGTGCCAATTGGTCTGCGCCAAATCCTTCAATCAGGTCAATGCCCAGCGCGCGCAGCTGGTCGCTCATGGGCGGATAGACGCCGGCGTCGCAGCCGGTGACCTTGTGGCCGGCCTCGCGCGCCAGTGCGGCCAGACCGCCCATGAAAGTGCCGCAAATACCAAGAATGTGAATATGCATGCGGCGATTCTAGAAGGCGGGCCTGTGCGTCAGGTGGCTGATGACCCGACCCCAGGCGGCAACGGCAAACCAAGGCACAATGCCCGACCTATGACGGACTTGAAAGCAGAAATTGCAGCGCAGGCCGCACGTTGGGTGGTGGAAGAGGGGCTGGAATATGGCCCGGCCAAGCGGCGGGCGGTGAAGGCATTAGGCCTACCCACGCGTCAGGCATTGCCAGATAACGCAACTGTGGACGACGCGGTCAGAGACTACATCGCGCTGTTTTGTGCTGACACGCAGCCTTCACAACTGCGGGCGCTGCGCGCGTTGGCGCTGGTGTGGATGCAACGACTGGCGCAATTTCGGCCACACCTTGGGGGTGCCGTCTGGCATGGTACGGCTACGCGTTTATCTGATATTTACTTGCAGTTGTTTTGTGATGACTGCAAATCAGCCGAGATTGCGTTGATTGATAACAATGTGAATTATGTTGCAAGCAGTGTGACGGGCCGTCATGGACAGTCGGTGGACACCCTGAGTCTGCATGCATTTTGTCCAGGTTTGAATGAGGATGTGGGGGTGCATTTGATGATTTATGACCATGACGATGTGCGTGGCGCGCTGCAACCCGACAGCAAGGGTCGCAAGCCCAGGGGTGACGCGCAGGCGCTGCGCCAATTGCTACTGGAGGATGTCTGATGAGCGCTTTGTCACGACGGGGCTGGATGGCCGCTGCGGTGGGGGCGATCGCCGCCGCGGGAGGTGTCGCGCTGGCATTGCGCCGCTCAGGGCGGCAGGCAGAGGTACTTTCTGCGGCTGAAGCGGCTTTTTGGGGGCAGAGTTTTGCCCGGGTGGACGGCAGCCCCATGGCGACAGCGCTGTTTCGTGGGCGACCCTTGGTGTTGAACTTTTGGGCGACATGGTGCCCGCCGTGTATTGAAGAGTTGCCGTTATTGGATGCTTTTTTCAAAGAAAATGTGGACAAAAGCTGGCAAGTACTCGGTTTGGCAGTGGATCAGGCAGGGCCAGTGCAGCGTTTCCTGCGGCAAGCGCCGCTGGCTTTTCCTGTTGCGTTGGCGGGTTTTCCGGGTGTTGAGTTGAGTCGCTCCCTGGGTAATCTCAACGGGGGCTTGCCTTTCTCTGTGGTGTTTGATGCGGCTGGCCATGTGATTTACCGCAAGCTGGGCCGACTTTCGGCGCATGACGTGGCGGGTTTCAAGCGTCTTCCCGTTTGATGGTTACTTTGCTTTACGTAGTAAACTAACGGCAGTTAAGCAAAAATTTTAAAGATTTAAGCAAAGTTGAAGAAAATTCACCGAATTTGCCATTGGTATTGGCTACACGTTGGAGAACATTGAAATGGATTTAAGAAAGTTGAAAACCCTGATTGATCTGGTCTCGGAGTCGAATGTGTCCGAACTTGAGATTACCGAGGCTGAGGGTAAGGTTCGGATTGTCAAGGGTGGCGGTGCAGCACCTCAGTACGTCTATGCTGCTGCCCCATCGGTAGCGCCCGCCATTGCCGTTGCGCCGACGGCAACCACAACGGCTGCCGAGTCGGCGGCCGTTGCGGAGCCGGTCGCTGACACGGGCCACATCACCAAGTCGCCGATGGTGGGCACGTTCTACCGGGCGGCTTCACCCGGCGCGAAGTCGTTTGTTGAGGTGGGCGATGCCGTCAAGGACGGCCAGACCCTTTGCATCATTGAGGCGATGAAGATCCTCAACGAGATCGAGGCGGATAAAACCGGTACGGTGCGTAAGATATTGGCCGAAAACGGTCAAGCGGTCGAATACGGCCAACCCCTGTTCATCATCGATTGATGGCTGGCGCGCACCATGTTTAAAAAGATTCTGGTCGCCAATCGGGGCGAAATTGCTTTACGTATCCAGCGCGCCTGTCGCGAACTCGGCGTCAAGGCGGTGATGGTTTACTCGGAGGCCGACCGCGACGCCAAGTATGTCAAGCTGGCTGAGGAAGCTGTCTGCATCGGCCCGGCAGCTTCTGGTTTGAGCTATCTCAACATGCCGGCGATCATTTCGGCCGCCGAGGTCACCGACGCCGAGGCGATCCACCCGGGCTACGGTTTTTTAAGCGAAAACGCCGACTTCGCCGAGCGCGTCGAGCGCAGCGGTTTTCAGTTTATTGGACCGACGCCCGAATCGATCCGCATCATGGGCGACAAGGTGTCGGCCAAGCAGGCGATGATCAAGGCCGGTGTACCCTGCGTTCCGGGCTCAGAGGGTGAGTTACCTGACGACCCCGTGCAGATCCGGCGTATTGCCAAGTCGGTGGGTTACCCGGTGATCATCAAGGCCGCCGGTGGCGGCGGCGGTCGTGGCATGCGCGTGGTGCATACCGAGGCGGCGCTGGTCAACGCGGTGGCAATGACCAAAAACGAGGCCGGTGCAGCGTTCAACAATCCGGCTGTCTACATGGAGAAGTTTCTCCAGAACCCGCGTCACATTGAAATCCAGATTCTGGCCGACAAGTACAAGAATGCGGTCTACCTGGGTGAGCGCGACTGTTCAATGCAGCGACGCCACCAAAAGGTCATCGAGGAAGCACCAGCGCCCGGTATCCCCCGCAAGCTGATCGACCGCATTGGTGACCGCTGTGTGGCTGCATGCAAACGCATTGGCTACCGGGGCGCAGGTACCTTTGAGTTCTTGTACGAGGATGGCGAGTTCTATTTCATCGAGATGAACACCCGCGTCCAGGTGGAGCACCCGGTTACCGAGTTCACTACCGGCATTGACATCGTTAAAACGCAGATCATGGTGGCAGCTGGGGAAAAGCTGCCTTTTACCCAGCGCCAGATCCAGATTCGAGGCCATGCCATTGAGTGCCGGCTCAACGCCGAAGACGCGTACAAGTGCATTCCGTCGCCAGGACGCATCACGATGTGGCATCCGCCAGGCGGGCCTGGGGTGCGGGTGGACTCGCACATCTATACCAATTATTTTGTGCCGCCCAACTACGATTCCATGATCGGCAAGATCATTGTCCACGGTGATACCCGCGAACAGGCGCTGGCGCGTATGCGCACGGCGCTGGGTGAGACGGTAATCGAGGGCATCAACACCAATGTGCCGTTACACCGTGAACTGATGGTGGACGCCAAGTTCATGGAAGGCGGCACCAATATCCACTATCTGGAAGGTTGGCTGGCTGACCACGCCCGCTGACGGCTGCTGCATCATGTTTGAACTCCGATTGATGTGCCCTGAGCGCCAGGTCGAGCCGGTCAGCGATGCGCTGGACGCGCTGGATGCACTGAGCGTCAGCGTTGAAGACGCCGATGCCCAGACCGATGCCGAACAGGCACTGTTTGGCGAACCTGGCATGCCGCCACCCAAGGAGGGTTGGCAGCGCTCGCGCGTGCTGGCCCTGTTTGATAGCCGGGACAAGGCACAAGAGGCACAGGCATTGCTGCAGGCGCAGACGTTTTTCACGGGTTGCGAGGTGCTGGGTATCGATGCGGTGCCAGAGCAGGACTGGGTGCGACTGACGCAGTCGCAGTTCGTGCCGGTGGAAATAACCGCCGATTTCTGGATTGTTCCAACCTGGCACGAGCCGCCTGCGCAGGCGCGAGTGGCCATCCGCCTTGACCCGGGCCTGGCCTTTGGCACCGGCACCCACCCCACCACGCGCATGTGCTTGCGCTGGATCGCGCACCACGCTGGCGACGTTGCGCTGACCCGTGTGCTGGACTACGGCTGTGGTTCGGGCATCCTGGCCATTGGTGCAGCCAAATTTGGAGCGACCGATCTGGACGCGGTGGACATTGACAATGCTGCTGTGGAAGCCACGGTACGCAACGCGCAGGCAAACCATGTTGAACTGCGCACTGGTTTGCCCGACAAGGTTTCGGGGACCTACCAAACGGTCTTGGCCAATATTTTGGCAACACCTCTCAAGGTGTTGGCGCCACTGCTGTGGTCTCGTGTCGCTGCCGGCGGCCATCTGGTGTTGGCTGGTATTCTGGAGCGCCAGGTGGATGAACTCAAGACAGCCTACGCGCCCCACTGTGACTTGGTTGTGGACGACAGTGAGGATGGCTGGATCTTGATGACGGCACAGCGTGCCTGATTGGCCTGGCAGCGTGAAACTGGATTGCGCATGAGCCTCCTGACACGCTGCCCTGCTTGCACCACCATCTACAAGGTGGTGCCGGATCAGTTACGGATCTCGCAGGGGTGGGTGAAATGTGGTCAGTGCGGCGATATTTTTGATGCGACCCAGCACCTGGTGCACATCCAGCCCAAGCCACCAGCAGAAGACCGCATTCCAGACCAGGCGTATGAAGTACAGCCTTCGGGTCTGGACGCGTTGCCGTTGCCTTCGGACGGGCGCGGCCAGTCTGACTTTGACGAGCAGCCTCCGCAAGAAGTGCCTTTCGAAGATGATTTTCAAGAAGATGTCGGAGTGGTTGAAGTGGGTCAAATGGAGGCTGTTGGCGCGCTCGAAGTGTCTGAAGAGCTTGCGTTGTCTTCCGAGGTGCAGGAGGGCGGTGGCCAGGCTGGCCAGGACGCTGATCAGCACGCTGCCGCACCAGAGATGCCTCCGTCAGAAGTGTGGCCCAGCGCGTTGACACAAGCCGATTCCATTGCAACTGAAGCAGCACCTGGGGTTGAGGAACCATCGTTCATGCGCCACGCCAGGCGCGCGCTCTTTTGGCGTCGTCCTTGGGTGCGGGCTGTGTTGTTGGTGTTGGTGCTGTTGCTGCTGCTCGGTTTGGCAGCGCAATGGGTCTATCGTGAGCGCCAGTTGTTGTCTGCATCGCATCCCCAGTGGACGCCTGCGTTGCAGTCATTTTGTGGGCTATTGGGTTGCGGGCTGGAGCCGCTGCAACGCATCGAATCTGTGTCGATTGACGCCGCCTCTTTCAACAAGATCGATTCCGCCCGTTATCGCTTGAGTTTTATGTTGAAAAATTCAGCCGATGTACCCTTGGCGGTACCCAGCATCGAGTTGACGCTCACAGACCTGCAAGAGCGAGTGGTTATGCGGCGTGTGTTGGCAGCGCGGGAGTTGGATCACAGCGTGGATCTCCTGCGACCAGCCTCGGTGTGGCAGGTCGACATATCGTTGGGCCTGGCAGACGAGGCTGTCGCCCAGCGTGTCGTCGGTTACCGGCTACTCGCCTTTTATCCTTGAGCCTAGATTCCTCGTTTGACCGCTTGGTCTCTCTACTAAGCCCCCATGAACATTGATCTTTTCAGCTTCAGCTCAGCTCATCTTTTGGGTGACACCGCTATGCACCCGATAGAGCCACAGGCAACGCGCCTGGGGTCGTTGCTCCTTCTTGCGGGCAGTAGCGGTAGTAGCCCGCTGCGTCGTCACGCCTACCCAGCCGCGCAGCCAGCAGCCCACTCGGGCACGTCCAACCGAGCAATCTAGGTTGAAACAATAAAAAAAGCCCGCTGCATGTGGCAGCAGGCTTTGACGTTGATCGCAGAACGACAATGCTCAGGGCTTTGCGCCCGTAGGAAAAGGCCAAGCCGCCTGCGGATTGAGCTTTGTTTGTGCGGCTGGAGCAGGCTTGGGCGCCAGTGTCTTAGCAGCCTTTTTTTTCGGTGCAGCTTTCTTGGCTGGAGCAGCCTTTTTGGCTGGGGCAGCCTTTTTAGCAGGAGCCGCTTTCTTAGCCGGAGCCTTCTTGGTTGGTGCAACTTTTTTAGCTGGAGCCTTCTTGGCAGGAGCCGCTTTCTTGGCTGGAGCCTTTTTGGCTGGAGCCTTTTTGGCTGGTGCAGATTTCTTGGCAGGAGCCGCTTTCTTTGCGGGAGCTGCTTTTTTAGCAGGAGCCTTCTTGGCAGGAGCCGCTTTCTTTGCGGGAGCTGCTTTTTTAGCAGGAGCCGCTTTCTTGGCAGGAGCCACTTTCTTCGCGGGTGCAGCCTTTTTAGCTGGAGCCACTTTCTTCGCAGGGGCCGCTTTTTTAGCGGCTGGTTTTTTTGCAGTTGCCATCAATATTCTCCTTGATCAAGGTGCAAAGAGCACTTGCTGCATATCAGTATGCGGCAAGCGATTCATGGTGTTGGGAAATGCCCAGCAACATGAACGGGGGAACACAAGCGCAAGACGCTGCGATTGCAGCGGCACCAGTGAAATAGAGCGAGGGGGTGTCATGCAGGCTTATTCCCAGGACAGCGCACCGCCGGACTGGTATTCAATGACACGGGTTTCAAAGAAGTTGCGTTCCTTTTTGAGGTCGATCATTTCGCTCATCCAGGGGAACGGGTTTTCTTCGTTGGGGAACAAGGCGTCAAGACCAATCTGGGTGGCACGCCGATTGGCAATGTAACGCAGGTAGCCCTTGAACATGGAGGCATTCATGCCCAGTACGCCGCGTGGCATGGTGTCTTCGGCGTAGCGGTACTCAAGTTCGACCGCTGTTTCAAACAGGGTTTTGATCTCGGCCCTGAATTCGGTTGTCCATAGCAACGGGTTTTCCAGTTTGAGCTGGTTGATCAGATCGATGCCAAAGTTGCAGTGCATCGATTCGTCGCGCAGGATGTACTGGTACTGTTCGGCCGCACCGGTCATCTTGTTTTGCCGACCCAGCGCCAGAATCTGGGTAAAGCCGACGTAGAAGAAGAGGCCTTCCATCAGGCAGGCAAAGACGATCAGCGATTTCAGCAGCGTCTGGTCCGCGGCGGGCGTTCCGGTCTGGAACGTGGGGTCCATGATGGCCTCGATAAAAGGCAACAGGAACTCGTCCTTGTCACGAATCGATTGCACTTCATGGTAAGCGCTGAAAATCTCACCCTCGTCCAAGCCGAGCGACTCAACGATGTACTGGTAAGCGTGCGTGTGGATGGCTTCTTCAAAAGCCTGGCGCAATAAAAACTGGCGGCATTCGGGCGCTGTGATGTGACGGTAGGTGCCCAGCACAATGTTGTTGGCGGCCAGCGAATCGGCGGTGACAAAAAAACCAAGGTTGCGTTTGACGATGCGACGTTCGTCTTCAGTCAGCCCGTTGGGATTTTTCCAGAGCGCGATGTCGCGCGTCATGTTCACCTCTTGCGGCATCCAGTGGTTGGCACAACTCGAGAGGTATTTTTCCCAAGCCCATTTGTACTTGAAAGGCACCAACTGATTGACGTCGGTCTTGCCATTGATGATGCGTTTGTCTGCTGCGTTGACGCGTCGTGATGGCGTCGGCGTTGGCCTGGTTTGCGTTGTCAAAATGGCGGGTGCCAGCGGGTCGTGCGCGATGGCGTTGAGGTGTTCAAAGCGGTGGGTGCTGCGCTCGGCCAGTTGAGTTTCTGGCAAGCTAAATGAAGGAAGCGGACTGGCAGCGGGTTTAATTTCTTCGTCCCAAGACAACATGGTATTTTCCGATGGGTTAATTATGTGATGGCGTGTAAAAAAATGGAAGCGTTTTTATGCAGGCAAACGCAGATGCTCCGCGCACTGTTGCGCATGAGCACCGCATTCACAACGCATGGTGAGGTCACTGACATGACTCACATGTCGGGTCATCGACACCGCAGAATTTAACGTCGGTCGCTGGCGCGCTGGCGAGTTGTGCGCGTGCCGCTGCAGCGGCTGCGTCCAGCGTGGTCATGGCCGATGAACCCGCTGCTTCGCCACCTGATGAAACTGCATTCAAACGCCCCGCCTTGACGGTTGATTTCTCTGCTTGGGTGGCCGACTGCGTGCGCAGGTAGTAAGTGGTTTTGAGGCCGCGCAGCCAGGCCAGTTTGTAGGTGTCGTCGAGCTTCTTGCCCGAGGCGCCGGCGATGTAAATATTGAGTGACTGCGCCTGGTCAATCCACTTCTGGCGCCGCGCGGCGGCCTCTACCAGCCAACGGGTTTCCACCTCAAAAGCGGTCGCATAAAGTGACTTCACTTCATCCGGCACACGGTCAATCGGCTGCAGCGAACCATCGAAATGTTTGAGGTCCATTACCATCACATCGTCCCACAGGCCCAGGCGCTTCAAGTCGCGCACCAGGTAGCTGTTGATGATGGTGAATTCGCCCGACAGATTGGACTTGACCGACAGGTTGCCAAAGCATGGTTCGATCGAGGCATCCACACCAATGATGTTGGAAATAGTGGCGGTCGGCGCGATCGCCACACAGTTGGAGTTGCGCATGCCGTCCTTGGCAATTTTTTGCCTTAGCGTGTCCCAGTCCAGCTTGGCCGAGCGATCGACCTCTACATAGCCGCCACGTTGCGTTGCCAGAATGTCCAGCGTATCGAGCGGCAGGATGCCTTGATGCCATAACGAACCCCGGTAGCTAGAGTAGGTGCCGCGTTCACGTGCGAGTTCGCTGGACGCCCAATACGCGTAGTAGCAGATGGCCTCCATCGACTCGTCAGCAAAAGCTACTGCTTCGACGCTGGCGTAGGGTATGCGCAGTTCGTACAAACTGTCCTGGAACGCCATCAACCCCAAGCCCACCGGGCGGTGGCGCATATTGGAATCGCGCGCTTTTTTGACTGCGTAGTAGTTGATGTCGATCACGTTGTCTAGCATGCGCATTGCCGTGGTGATGGTCTTTTGCAGCTTGACGTGGTCGATGCGACCGTCTTTGAGGTGTTGTCGCAGATTGATTGAGCCCAGATTGCATACTGCAGTTTCGGTCTTGCTGGTGTTGAGGGTGATTTCGGTGCACAGGTTGCTCGAATGCACGACGCCGACATGTTGCTGTGGTGAGCGCAGGTTACAGGCGTCCTTGAACGTGATCCAGGGGTGCCCGGTCTCGAACAACATGGTCAGCATCTTGCGCCAGAGATCGGTCGCCTGGATTGTCTTGAATGGCTTGATTTCACCGCGGGCAGCTTTTTCTTCGTAGGCCAGGTAGGCTTGCTCAAAGGCTGCGCCAAATTTGTCGTGCAGATCGGGCACGTTGTTGGGTGAAAACAATGTCCACTGGCCCTTTTCCATGACGCGGCGCATGAACAAGTCCGGAATCCAGTTGGCCGTGTTCATGTCGTGTGTGCGGCGGCGGTCGTCGCCGGTGTTCTTGCGCAGTTCCAGAAACTCTTCAATGTCCAGGTGCCATGTCTCCAGATAGGTGCAGACAGCGCCCTTGCGCTTGCCGCCCTGGTTGACTGCCACCGCGGTGTCGTTGACCACTTTCAGGAATGGCACCACGCCCTGGGATTCGCCATTGGTTCCTTTGATGTGTGACCCCAACGCCCGCACCTGCGACCAGTCGTTGCCCAAGCCGCCGGCAAACTTGGACAGCAATGCGTTCTCCTTGATCGACTCGTAGATGCCATCCAGATCGTCGGGAACGGTGGTCAGGTAGCAACTTGAGAGTTGTGAGCGCAGCGTGCCGCTATTGAACAGGGTGGGAGTGGAAGACATGAAGTCAAAGCTTGACAGTACTTCATAGAACTCGATGGCACGCGCTTCGCGGTCGATCTCGCCCAGCGCCAGACCCATGGCCACCCGCATGAAAAATATCTGGGGCAGTTCGATGCGTGCTTTGTTGATGTGCAGGAAATAGCGGTCGTACAGTGTCTGCAAGCCCAAATAATCAAACTGCAGGTCGCGGTCGGCCCTGAGCGCCAGCGCCAGTCGCTGCAAGTCGTACTGCAACAATCGGCTGTCAAGCAATTCGCCTTCCACGCCGCGAGCGATGGCTTGTGGAAAATATTCGACGTAAGCTTCGGCCATGTCAGCCTGCGTCACATCTTGGCCGAGCACTTCCTTGGCGATGGTGTGAAACAGCAGACGTGCGGTCGCGAAGGTGTAGTCGGGGTCTTTTTCGATCAGGGTGCGTGCCGCCAGCACGCACGCCTTGTAAACCTCTTCCATCGGCACGCCGTCATACAGGTTGCGCAGCGTCTCGGCAACGATCGGTTCAGGCTTGACGTCGGTGCCCAGTCCAGCGCACGCGGCATCAATGATGTTGCCCAATCGAGTCATGTCCAGCACAACCCGTTGACCGTTGTCGATGGCGTGCAGGGCTGGCGCTGGTGCAGCTGGAGTAACAGTTTTCTGCGCACGCTCCTGGGCCCGCTTTTCCCGGTACAACACGTAGGCCCGCGCAATTTCGTGGTGGCCTGCGCGCATCAAACCCAGTTCGACCTGGTCTTGCACGTCTTCAATATGGAAGGTGCCACCCGACGGACGCGAGCGCATCAGGGCACGGATCACGCCTTGGGTCAGGTCTTCAACGGTCTCACGCACGCTGGCTGATGCGGCGCCCTGCGTGCCGTGCACAGCCAAGAACGCCTTCATCATGGCCACGGCGATTTTGTTTGGCTCGAACGGCACCACCGCCCCATTGCGACGAATGATCTGGTATTGGGCCAGCGTATGGGTGGGGGCAGTAGGCACGCTGGTTGCCGGATTGGCAGTCGGGTGAATGAAAGTTGCTGCGGGCGTCGTCGCAATAGTCTGCATCGTTTTTCTCTCTCTTGATGTGGGTGCCTGGCCTGCGCCAGATGAAAAAATGGTCGTTCAAACAGCCACGTTTGAACCTGACTGCGGGGCGCAGCTTAACACTAAATATGGGGGTTTCAAGTTGGTAAAAACACTAGCAGTAGTGTTTTTACCCCACTGGCGTCGTGGCGCCTTCAGGTGTGCTTGTAGATAGTGGCAGGGAAGAAATGGTCGGCGAGCCCCAGACCATTTTGCAATTGTGACCAGTCAAATCCTGCACCCGGGTCTTGCTTGCGGCCCGGCGCAATGTGCTCGTGACCAGCGATATGGACAATGGGATAGCGTTGCAGGATACCGGCACACAGCGCACGCAGCGCGGTGTACTGCGCTGGCTCGAAGGTCTCGCCTTCGAGCCCTTCGAGTTCAATGCCGATGCTGTCGTCGTTGCAGTTGGCGCGGCCACGGTAGTTCGACACGCCGGCGTGCCAGGCCCGGTCATCGCAACTGACCAACTGACACAGGTCACCATTGCGCCTGATGAAGAAATGCGACGACACCTTGATGCCCTCGATGCTCTGAAAGTAAGGGTGCTGCTGCCAGTCGAGCTGGTTGGTGAACAACTGCCGCACCTCGTCGCCACCGTACTGGCCAGGCGGCAAGCTGATCGAATGCAGCACGATCAGATCAATGTGGCTGATGCTCGGACGTGGCCCAAAGTTGGGCGAATCAACGCGGGCGGCAAAACGGTACCAACCGTCTCGCCATAGCGCGTCATGGTTCTCTTGGCGTGGCGGGTCAGTTGAAATCATCCTGACCAAAACCAGTGGCAGGGGCTTCAATTTGCAAGCGCTCGATACGGTAACGCATCTGGCGCAGGCTCAAGCCAAGTCGTGTGGCGGCGGCGGTACGGTTGAACCGGGTTGTTTGCAGCGCCTTAGTCAGGATGTTTCGCTCCAGGCCGTCAAGGTAAGCTTGCAAATCGTCGGGTAGCGGCACCTCGCCTGGCTCGGTGTCCTGCGCAGCGACAGTCGCCGCAGGCGTTGGCCCGCTGACGATATTCGGTGTCACGGGCGACGCCTCCTGACTTGGTGCGTCCAGACTCAGGCGCAGACCGTCGCTCAGAGCCACGGCACGGTACAACAGGTTTTCGAGCTCGCGCACATTGCCTGGCAGTGGCATTCTGGTCAGACCGTCCAGCGCTTCCTCTGTGAGTGTCGGCGTGGTCATGTTGGCTTCTTCAGCGATACGGGCCAGCAGAGCCTGGCACAGGTCAGGCATATCTTCGGTGCGCTCGCGCAAGGGGGCGATCACCATGTCGATGACGTTGAGGCGGTAAAACAGGTCTTGCCTGAAGGTGCCGTTTTGAACCTCCTGCGCAAGATTCTTGTGCGTTGCGCTGACGATGCGCACATCAACGGCGTCTTCCTGGTTTGATCCCAAAGGACGAATTCGCCGTTCCTGGATAGCGCGCAACAGTTTCGATTGCATTGGTAGCGGCAGGTCGCCAATTTCGTCCAGAAACAGGGTGCCGCCACGGGCAGCGTGAAAGAAGCCCTCGCGGTCTTGTGTTGCACCGGTGTAGGCGCCTTTTTTGGCGCCAAAAAATTCGGCTTCCAGCAGCGTCTCGGGGATGGCGCTGCAATTGACCGCAACCCACGGTCCTTTGGCGCGGTGGCTGTTGGCATGGATCGCGTAGGCCACCAGCTCTTTGCCAGTACCCGATTCGCCAGTGACCATCACCGGCGCCATGCTGGGTGCAATCTTCAGAATCCGCTCTTTGACTTGTTGCATGCACTCCGAGTGGCCTACCAGGCGGCTGAGTGCGCGCTGGCCCAAGGCCCCGCCCGAAACGCTTTGTGTCGCATGACTGGCCGCGTTGATATTTTCGGCGGCCACCGTTGCCGTGCTGCGCACCGCCGAGGCAACGACCGCCCGGAACTGTTTCAGGTCGACTGGCTTGGTCAGGTAATCAAAGGCACCGGCCTTGAGTGCTTCGACTGCATTTTGTGTCGAGCCGTAAGCGGTGATGACGATACAACGCTCGTTGCGAGCGCATGATTTGACGTCATTGATCAACGACATGCCCAGCCCGTCAGGCAGGCGCATGTCTGTAATCAATACGTCGTAACGGCCCTGTGCCAGTCGCGCGTGCGCCTGCTGCAAGTTTTCGGCGGTATCGACTGAATAGCCTTCCCGCAGCAGCGTCAGCTCGTATAGCGTACGCAGGTCGGGTTCGTCGTCGACGACCAGGATGCGGATGGAACTGGCGGTTGCGGTCATGGCATCAGGGTGGAGTTTGTTGTCTTGAAGGTCACGGTGAATTCATTGCCGGTCACCCGTTGGTCACCGATCTTGCGTTCCCTGCGGTCGTAGGCGATCGTTGCTCCATGACTTTCGCACAATTCACGGCAAATATACAACCCGAGCCCGCTGGAGCGACTCTCTGACGAAAAAAAAGGTTCAAACAGATGCTGTTCAACTGACGGGTCGAGTGCTGCGCCGTCGCTCCAGACGTGCAGTGCGATGCTGGTGGCGTTTGAGGGCGTGGCCATGGCGACATGCATCTGGATGCTTCCCGCCGCTCTGCTGGCGTAGCGTAAAGCGTTGTCGAGCAGGTTGATCACAATGCGCCGTAAGTGCTCGGCGTCAAACAGCACGGAGGTGGCAACGCTGTCAGTATGGACCGAGAGCTCGTCGATGCAATGGTTCTGGCTGCTCCAGTCGCGACCAATGCGCTGTGCTGCGGTGGCCAGATCAAGCAATTGGTCTGTGTCGCCACTTGTCGGGACTTGGACCAGATGCAGCACATCTTTGACGATGCGCTCCAGCCGACGGGCATTTTGTTGCACCATATCGGCCAAACGCCGCTGCCCCGGATCCTGCAAATCCTCTGAAAGCAGCGCGTTGGCCTGCGTGATCGCCGCCAGTGGGTTGCGAATTTCATGCGCCACCGCTGCTGACATCCGGCCCATACCGGCGAGTTTCTCTGCGCGGATGCGTGCCTCGATTTCGCGCTGGTCTTGCATAAAGACAACACACAGACCCGAAACGTTGTCGTCTTGTGCGCTGGTCAGTTGGGTCCTTGCCAGCAGGCTGCGTTTGGTATGCCCCTGATGACGGATATCCACGCTGGCTTGCTGAGGGCGCTGGCTGTTGAAGCTGCTGTTGATCACGTCCATGAGTGCAGACCAGCCTAGCCGCTGCTTAAGGTTGATATCGGTCTGTCCCTGGGTATCCAGCAGAGCATGCGCCGCTGGATTGGCCAGCAGCACCTGGCCGTTCTCTGACACCACCATGATGCCGTCGGTGAGCGACGCGATGACCAGTTGGTTGACCTGCTGCTGTACGGTGGCCGCAAGTTGGCTACGCTTGGCACGCAACTCGACGCTGGCAAGTCGGGTTGCCATCTGGCTGGCAATAAATGAGATGGCAAAACAGCCAGCACCCGTGAGCGCAGCTTGCAAAACATACCCGGTGAAATCACCCGACGTTTGCAATGACAGCCAGCCTGCGTAGCCAAAGAGTAGCAGCGTTACGCCCGCTGCCGAAGCGATGGCTTGAAGCGGTGTACCCAGGATGCTGACCATCAATACCGGCAGCGCCAGCAACGGGGTGTAATTGATGGCGCCGCCCTGTGCCCACTGCAGCACGCTGAATGTCAGCACATCAACGCCGACGGTGCGCAGCCACAAGCTGTCAAAGGTGGGGCTCAGTTGTCTTGGTCGGGCTTTCAGGCGCAGCGTCAAGGTTGCCGCGAAGTAGGCGACACAGATCACCAGTGCGCTGGGACTCTGCTGTGGCGCCAGTACGAGGATACTGGCTTGCAACACCACCAGCACCAGGCCCAGGGTGGCGCGTGCAGCCATGAATCCGCGCCAGATGCGCTCAAATTCCAGAGGATGCTCCTTACCCGAATCCGCGTCAGGCGATGCTCCGGGCCAGGAAGAAGCTTCTGGCGTTGCGGTCATTCAGGTTTCAGACTGCTGCAAATGTGTCGGGCTGCAATAGCTGCCGTTTTTGCCGTTTACGGCGTCGGCTGCTGGCAGGTGAACGCCGCAGCGCCGGCATTGAACCATTTCAGTGGGCTCGTCCTGCGTGCTGGGTTTGTCGGCGACGGGTGGTTTAGCCGCGTTGGTGAGGCTGCGCCATAGCCAAAGCCCCGCCAGTGCAATCGCCAGGTAGAGGAGCGCCTTCACAGCGTCAGGCCCAGCACCACTTCCATGACAAAGCGCGAACCCACATAAGCCAGCAGCAGCAGACCAGCGCCGGTATACAAAACGCGCACCGCCCGTTTGCCGCGCCAGCCAAAGTGCGATCGACCCACCAGCAGCACGGCAAACGTCAGCCATGAGAGAAACGCAAAAATCGTCTTGTGGTTCCACCGCAGTGCGTTTGAGCCGCCGTACAACTGTCCGCCAAACAACAGCCCTGCCAGCAAGGTGGCAGACAAAAGTACAAAACCAACGGTGACAAAGCGGAAGGTCAAGCGCTCCATCGTCAGGATCGGCATCCCAGTCATGGCGTCTGAGGCGCTGCGGATGCGCGCTTCGGCTTGCGTCATCAGCCACGCATGCGCGACCGCGATGGCAAACAGCCCATACGAAGAAATGCCGAGGGCGAAGTGCAGCGGTAACCAGGGCGACGCGTTGGCGTTGAGCGATGCGCCTGGAAACAGCAACGCGAGCAAGACGCTGGCAGAGCCAAAGCCAGACGTGAGCCAAGGCTTCTTGAACTGCGGGTAGACATAGCCCTCAATGGCGTACACCAGGCCGACCAGCCAGACCGTCAGCGACAGCGCGGGCGCAAAACCGAAACGCGACTCCGGTCCCCACAAGCCGATTACCAGCAACGCACCGTGCAATATCCAGGCAACCCATACTGCGAGATTGACCCAGCGCAGATCCAGCCGCTGGGTACCAGCTGCCGATATAGCGTAAGCCGCTGCGGCGCCCAAAGCAAGCGCCAAATTCAAGGGGGTTGCACTGGCTAAAATCATGGCTACAGTTTAGCGTTTTGTTTCCCGCTGTTTTTCGGCGGCTCCAACCCAGATTCCGCCCGTCGGACACGATTCCCCTATGGCTTCTGCTCTTACCGACAAACTCTCCCGTCTGGTCAAACAAATCCGCGGTCAGGCGCGCATCACAGAAGACAATGTGGCCGACATGCTGCGCGAAGTGCGCATGGCGCTGCTGGAAGCCGACGTGGCGTTGCCGGTGGTGCGCGACTTCATTGCGCGCGTCAAGGAAAAGGCGCTGGGGCAGGATGTGCTGGGCTCGCTTACGCCTGGGCAGGCGCTGGTGTCGATCGTCAACAGAGAGCTGGCTCTGACCATGGGCGACGGCGTAGCCGATATCAACCTGGCCGCACAGCCGCCGGCGGTGATCTTGATGGCCGGTTTGCAAGGGGCTGGTAAAACCACCACCACCGCCAAGCTGGCCAAGCACCTGATTGAAAAGCGCGGCAAAAAGGTGCTCACCGTCTCGGGCGACGTCTACCGCCCGGCGGCCATTGAGCAGCTCAAGACCGTTACCGCACAAGCCGGTGCCGAGTGGTTTGCCAGCACGCCCGATCAAAAGCCGGTCGATATTGCGCTGGCCGCGCTGGACTACGCCAAAAAACACTTCTTTGATGTGCTGCTCGTCGACACTGCGGGTCGGTTGGCCATTGATGAAGCGCTGATGCGTGAAATAAAAGACCTGCATACAGCCATCCAACCGGTAGAAACGCTGTTTGTCGTCGACGCCATGCAGGGTCAGGATGCCATCAACACCGCCCGCGCATTCAAGCAGGCGCTGCCACTCACCGGCATCATCCTGACCAAGCTCGACGGTGATTCACGTGGGGGTGCGGCGCTGTCGGTGCGGCAAGTGACCGGCGCGCCGATCAAATTTGCCGGTACCAGCGAAAAATTGGATGGGCTGGAAGTGTTTGATGCCGAACGCCACGCCGGGCGGGTGCTCGGCATGGGCGACATTCTGGCGCTGGTGGAGCAGGTTACCTCGGGCGTGGACATCGCCCAGGCCCAAAAGCTTGCGGCCAAGGTCAAAAGTGGCGCCAGTTTTGATTTGAACGATTTTCTGGCGCAGATTCAGCAAATGAAACAAATGGGTGGTCTAAGCAGCCTGATGGACAAGCTGCCCGCTGCCATGGCCGCCAAAGCCGGCCAGGTCGATGTGGGGCGCGTCGAAAAAGACGTGAAACGCAAGGAGGGCATCATCCAGAGCATGACGCCACTGGAGCGGCGCAAGCCCGAACTCATCAAAGCCACCCGCAAGCGTCGCATTGCCGCCGGGGCTGGTGTTCAGGTGCAGGAAGTCAACCGCATGCTCAAGGAATTCGAGCAAATGCAGGACATGATGAAAAAAATGAAGGGCGGCGGCATGATGAAAATGATGAAGCGCCTGGGGGGCATGAAAGGCTTGGGCGGTTCAAAGTTCCCGTTTTGAGTCGTAACGGGGGCGTGAAGACCGGTGTCTGGCGCGTTGCGCGCGATGTTCGCGCCGACGCGCGGCTTTCCATTGCATGAAATTGAAAATCAGCTTGGCCAGATAGCCTAGCGCGTACAGACCGATCAGCCCCAACGCCCAAGGTTTGATGTCGTCGATCAATTGCCGCAGCAGGTAGGCGTCATATTCCCGGTCAAGCTGGGCTTGTGCGGCTGATTTTGGCGGCATGGCGGGGTCTTGCCAGCCCGGCGTGTTGGCGGCATGCGGGCGTTGCAGGGCGTTGACTTCTCCATCGGCATCATGTCGGCCCCAGTTTTTTTTGCTCAAACCCAGCGTTTCCTTGACGTCGCGCCAGGTTTCCAGGGCGCCGGACTCCACCAGTTCGTTGTAAACCGGCCGTACGGATTCCTTGATGACGTTGTGCAACGGTGCGCTGTTGTCAGGCGCTGGCGTGCCGGTCGTGGTTCGGCTTTGCATGCTGCCGCTGCGGGGCAGGTTTGTCGCATTGACAGAAGCCGTCACAGGCGGCGCTGCGTCATGCAGCAAGTCGTCCCTGGTCAGGTCGGTGAGGTCGACGAGCGGCTCTGCTGGTGTCGCAAGGGGGGTGTCTTGCGGTGCAGCGTCTTGCATGATGAGCGGCTCTGCGTGCAACGATTGCCAGCCGCTTGCTGTGGCGATCAGGCCTGCCCCTACGATTGCCCATGACATTCGAACAAATTGCATGCAAGGTATATCAACAACGGGTTATCCATCTCCCGCAGCGTGGCGCATCATGCGCTACGCTTGGCCGGAGTGCGTTGCAATCATTCTAGGACCGCCACCGCGGGCGTCCTGTGTGTTTCTTGGGTGACAACTTCGCCGCGCAGCGTAAAGGTGCGGGTTTCGGTGATCGCCACATCGACCATCTGCCCAATGAGGCGTGGATGGCCAACAAAATTGACCACGCGGTTGCATTCGGTACGACCCATCAGCTCGCTGCTGTCGCGCTTGGACGCACCTTCCACCAGCAAACGCTGGCGCGTGCCGACCAAACTGGCGCTGATGCGCGCCATGTTGGCGTTGATGTTGGCTTGCACTTCTTGCAGGCGGCGCAGCTTCACCTCGTGCGGCGTGTCGTCATGCAAGTTGGCTGCCGGTGTGCCGGGGCGCGGGCTGAAAATAAAGCTGAAAGAATTGTCAAAACCCACGTCATCCATCAGTTTCATCAGCTTGGCGTGGTCGTCTTCGGTCTCGCCGGGGAAGCCAACGATGAAGTCGCTGCTGAGCGCCATGTTCGGGCGAATGGCGCGCAGTTTGCGCACCGTGCTTTTGTATTCCATGGCGGTGTAGCCGCGCTTCATGGCCATCAAAATGCGGTCTGAGCCGTGTTGCACCGGCAGGTGCAGGTGGCTGACCAGTTTGGGCAGCTTGTCGTAGGCGGCAATCAGC
>PFKL01000178.1 GCA_002784245.1 Comamonadaceae bacterium CG_4_10_14_3_um_filter_60_75 | reverse complement strand
TCGGGTTTGAGCATCTCCAACTGAATGCGAATGCCGCGCGACTCGCGGCGCAGCAAAAACTCAGGGTCGGCAAACGCGAGCCGGTAGGCGTTGGGTTTGAGTACGGCGGCGTCAGCAGGGTGGTTGAGCAGGTCCGACAGCGCGTCAGCCAGCTTGTGTTCAACGATGTGCTGAGAAAGGGGTTGTGTGGATTCCATGGTGCTGATTGTGGGTCAAAAAAAAGGGCCTCAACCTGTGAAGCCCTGTTTGCTGGCAGCCGCATCGCTGCGAAGTTGTTTTAGACGCGTTTGCGGTATTCGCCGGTGCGGGTATCGATTTCCACCTTGTCGCCTTGCGCGACAAAAATTGGCACGCCAATTTCAAAGCCGGTGACAATCTTGGCAGGCTTCAGTACTTTGCCTGAGGTGTCACCCTTGACAGCAGGTTCGGTCCAGGTGATTTCGCGCACCACACTGGTGGGCAGTTCGACCGAGATGGCTTTGCCGTCGTAAAACACCACTTCAACCGGCATGCCGTCTTCGAGGTAATTAAGCGAGTCGCCCATGTTTTCAGCTTCAACTTCGTACTGGTTGTATTCCTCGTCCATGCAGACGTACATCGGGTCGGCAAAGTAGGAATAGGTGCAGTCTTTTTTGTCCAGGATGACCTGGTCGAGCTTGTCGTCGGCCTTGAACACCACTTCGGTGTTGAAGTTGGCGATCAGGCTTTTGAGTTTCATGCGCACGGTGGCTGAATTGCGTCCGCCACGGCTGTATTCTGTTTTCAGGACGACCATGGGGTCTTTGCCGTGCATGATGACGTTGCCGGCGCGAATTTCTTGAGCGATTTTCATAAACAAAGAGTCAAATTAGGCCGCGCATCTGGCGGCGAGAGGCGGTTAGAAATGAAGCCAGGACTGGTCTCAACGCCGCGGAGCCCGGCATTTTAGTGTGTTTTTGACTGGCATCTTGGTTTTTGGAGTGCCTTTGCCAAGACTCAGGTCTTGGTTGTGGCTTCCAGCATCAAGCGTCTGGCTTGCAGTTCGCGGTAGCGCTGCAGTGCGGCCGGGTCGGTCTTGGCCGCCGCGATGGCTTGTGTTTCGTCGATCTTGAGTTGTTCAATCAGCATCCGGTTGAGCAGGTGACGCAACTCGTCGAGTGCCTCATCGGGGTCGTCAGCGCTTAACAGCTCGTGTCCGGCCATGATCCGGGTGGCATAAACCTCACTCTCATGACCTTGCAGACCCGCGCGCAATGCCACCCAAGGCTGGGCACCCTGCTCATGGTATTGCGCCTCCAACCATGAAAACAACGGGCCCTGGGGCGCACCCAGCCCGCACAACAAAGCGTGGTCCTCGTTGGTCAGACTCTCCAGAATGGCCATGTTGTCCAGCAGAATGCGGGCGGCGTGGTCGGCGCGGCTGGCGGGTTGGCGGGTGCTTGACGTTGCCCGTTCCACACCACCGCCTTGACGTATTTTATGGCTGTGGCCCTTATCCGTAAAGAGATTATTGCTCTTTTGTTGATAGCTTTCTGATCTTTTTTTGGGGTTTTTTACTGGGCTGATACGCCAGACGTCGAGCAATTCGCGGTTTGACAATTGCACTTTGTCGGCGATTTCAGACAAAAGCTGTTGCCTCAATGCCCCCGGTGGCATCAGTTCCCAAAGTGGCTTGGCGTTACTGGCGAAATGCGCGCGGCCTTCAGCTGTCTGCAAATCGCAGCTGTCGCGGGCGCTGTCGAGCAAGAACTGGCTCAGTGGAACGGCTTCGGACACAAAGCGGGCAAACGCTTCCTTACCGTGTGCCCGGATGAAGCTGTCGGGGTCGTGCTCTGGCGGCAAAAAAAGGAACTTGACGCTGCGCACGTCGGTCGCCAGCGGTAGCGCAGCGTCAAGTGCTTTGCGCGCGGCTCGGCGTCCGGCACTGTCGCCGTCAAAGCTGAAAATCACTGCATCGGTAAACCGAAAGAGCTTGTGCACATGGTCTGCCGTGCAGGCCGTTCCCAGTGTGGCAACCGCGTTGGGGAAACCCAGTTGCGCCAGTGCCACGACGTCCATATAACCCTCGGTAACGAGCGCGAAGCCGTGCTCCCGCAAGGCCGCTCTGGCTTCGAACAGGCCGTAGAGTTCGTGCCCTTTGCTGAAAACAGGTGTCTCGGGCGAGTTGAGGTACTTGGGCTTGTCGTCGCCCAACACCCGCCCGCCAAAGCCGATGCATTCACCTTTGATGTTGCGGATAGGAAACATGACGCGGTCACGAAAGCGGTCGTAGCGTTTGCTCTCAGTACCTTCTTCGTCGCTGACGATGACCAGGCCGCTCTCTACCAACAAGGGATCGTCGTATTGCGGGAAGGTGCTGGCCAGCGTGCGCCAGCCCTCAGGCGCATAGCCTAGACCAAATTGTTTGGCGATCTGACCCGAAACGCCGCGCCGTTTAAAGTATTCAATGGCTTTGGCGGAATTTTTCAGGTGTTTTTGATAGGCCTTGCAGGCTTTTTCAAGGACGCTGCAGAGGGTGCCTTTGATCTCTTTTTGCTGCGCAGCGCGCGCCCGGTCTTGCGGACTGGCATCGTCTTCAGGCACCTGCATGCCCAATTGCTGGGCCAGGTCTTGCACTGCCTCGACAAAGTTCATGCCAGCGTGCTCCATCAAAAAGCTGATGGCGTCACCGCTCTTTCCGCAGCCGAAACAGTGATAAAACTGTTTGCTGGGGCTGACCGAAAACGACGGTGATTTTTCGCTGTGGAAAGGGCACAAGCCCATGAAATTGGCACCGCCTTTTTTCAGCGGCACATAGCGGCCGACGATTTCCACCACGTCGGCGCGCGCCAGAAGCTCCTGAACAAAGGTGTGGGGAATCGACATGGGCGGATTGTAGAAAGCCCACCCCGGGGGGGGGCTGACGCCGTCAGCGTGGTGCCAGGCGAATCGCACCGTCCAGGCGAATGACCTCACCGTTGAGCATGTCATTTTCAAAAATGTGCAGCGCCAGCTTGGCGTAGTCCTGCGGCGTGCCCAGCCGCGACGGGAAGGGGACGCTGGCGGCCAGCGCGTCTTGTACTTCCTTGGGGAAGCCAAACAGCATCGGTGTGCCAAAAATGCCGGGCGCGATGGTCATGTTGCGAATACCGCTTCGCGCCAGGTCGCGGGCAATCGGCAGTGTCATTCCGACGATCCCGCCCTTGGATGCGCTGTATGCCGCCTGGCCGATTTGTCCGTCGTAAGCAGCCACCGAGGCCGTGGAGATCAGCACCCCGCGCTCGCCGGTGGCTTCGGGTGCGTTTTTGCTCATGGCGTCGGCGCACAAGCGGATCATGTTGAAACTGCCGATCAGGTTAACGGTGATGCACTTGCTGAAAAGACTCAGTGCGTGCGGGCCATTTTTCCCGACTGTTTTTTCGGCTGGTGCGATGCCAGCGCAGTTTACCAATCCCATCAATTTGCCCATGGTCGTTGCTTGGGCAACCACCGCCTGTGCATCTGCTTCGGCACTGACGTCGCATCTGACAAACTTGCCACTGATTTCCCTGGCAACGGTTTCGCCTTTTTCAGCCTGCATGTCGGCAATGACGACCAGGCCACCCTTGCTTGCCAGCATGCGTGCGGTACCTTCGCCCAAGCCTGAGGCGCCGCCGGTGACGATAAAAACTTTGCCTGTAATTTCCATGAAGGTCTCCAAAAAATGAATGACGTTAACGTAAACGTCAATTATCCATGAGACAAATCGTAAGAATTTGGCGAGCACTTGTTCTGCTTCAAGCTGAAATGCCGCTATACTCTACACCTTCCTGAATTCCTCAGGCGCGTAGCTCAGCTGGTTAGAGCACCACCTTGACATGGTGGGGGTCGTTGGTTCGAGTCCAATCGCGCCTACCAGGTCTCTCTGAAGTTGTAAACGTTCAGACCACAGAGGCCTCGTATTTCCCGTTTACCTTTTCCTTGTCTGTTGGCTTGCGTGCGCTTTGCTTGTCCGCAAAGTGCGCAACGAGTGCCTACAATGAAAAGGCAGACGTTTCTCTTCATTTACGCGCCTGCTGAGCCAGAGAGCGACCTATGAAAAACACAACCGCAGAACCGGCTTCGAGCCACCAGCGCATTATCAAAAAGTATCCCAATCGGCGCTTGTACGACACCGAGACGTCCAGCTACATCACGTTGTCGGAAGTCAAGGCACTGGTGATGAAGCGTGAAGCTTTTGAGGTGCGGGACGTCAAGACTGGCGAAGATATTACCCGCAGTATCTTGCTTCAGATCATTCTGGAGGAAGAGGCCAGTGGCTCGCCGATGTTTACCGCTTCAGTGCTCGAGAGCCTGATTCGTTTTTACGGTCATGCAATGCAGGGCTTTCTGGGGGGGTATCTCGAGAAAAACATTCAGTCGCTGATGGACGTGCAGACTCGCCTGGCAGAACAATCCAAGGGGCTGACGCCCGAGATGTGGAAGCAATTTTCTGCGCTGCAGTCACCCGTGATCCAGGCAATGATGGGCGGCAGTCTGGACCAGTCAAAAGCGATGTTGGAGCAAATGCAAAAGCAGGCCGACCAGATGCTGGGTGCGTTTGGTATCAAGAGCAAGCCATAAAGGGCATCCTCAATCCATGAGCAATGAATTTCACGGTGCGGCGAGCGCACCAAAAATTGGTTTTGTCAGTCTGGGTTGCCCCAAGGCCTTGACCGACTCTGAATTGATTCTGACCCAGCTCAGTGCTGAGGGTTACCAGACCGTCAAGACGTTTGCTGGCGCAGACTTGGTGATCGTGAACACCTGTGGCTTTATTGACGACGCGGTCAAGGAAAGTCTCGACACAATTGGCGAGGCGCTGGCGGAAAATGGCAAAGTCATCGTCACTGGATGCCTCGGTGCCAAGCCGGGCGCCGATGGCGGTAACCTGGTGCGGCAAATGCATCCGAGTGTGCTGGCGGTGACGGGCCCGCACGCGACGCAAGAGGTGATGGACGCGGTCCACAGCAACTTGCCAAAGCCACACGATCCTTTTATTGATTTGGTACCAAACGCTTTTGGAGTGGCTGGCATCAAACTGACGCCACGCCATTACGCGTACCTGAAAATCAGCGAAGGCTGCAATCATCGCTGTACGTTTTGCATCATTCCGTCCTTGCGTGGTGATTTGGTGTCCCGTCCGATTGGCGATGTGCTCACTGAGGCACAGGCGCTTTTTGAAGGGGGTGTGAAAGAACTGCTGGTGGTGAGTCAGGATACGTCGGCTTACGGTGTTGACGTGGCATACCGCACGGGTTTTTGGAACGGCAAGCCGATCAAGACGCAGTTGTTTGAGTTGGTGCAAGCGTTGGGTGAACTGGCGAAAGAGCATAACGCCTGGGTACGCCTTCATTATGTTTATCCGTACCCGAGTGTCGACGACATATTGCCTTTGATGGCCTCTGGCTTGGTTTTGCCCTATCTGGATGTGCCGTTTCAGCACAGTCACCCGGACGTCTTGAAACGGATGAAGCGCCCGGCCAGTGGTGAAAGAAATCTGGAGCGCATCGACCGTTGGCGTCTGGCTTGCCCTGAACTGGTGATTCGCAGTACCTTTATTGCCGGTTTTCCTGGCGAGACAGAAGACGAATTTGCCCATTTGCTCGATTTCATGCAGGCGGCACAAATTGACCGCGCTGGTTGCTTTGCCTACAGTCCCGTCAACGGTGCGGCCGCCAATGACTTGCCGGGCATGTTACCGGCGGAATTGCGTGAAGAACGCCGAGCCAGGTTCATGGCGGTTGCCGAAGCGGTTTCGGCGGAAAAGTTAAGACAGCGTGTGGGCGCCACCATGCAAGTTTTGGTTGATCATGCACCCGGCTTGGGTAAAAAGGGTGGCCGCGGCAGGACGTTTGCCGATGCCCCCGAAATTGACGGCATGGTTGCGTTGCTGCCACCAGAGAAAATCAGCAAGACCCTCAAGGTGGGCGAATTTACCAAGGCGCGGGTTGTGGGCACGCGTGGCCATGATCTGGTTGCCCAACCGTTCTGAGTCCTGTGTTCCAAGCCGAACAGGACAACAAAAAAGCCGCTGGGTCAGCAGCGGCTTCGGTTCAAAGATATTTTCAAAAATTTATTAACATTGGTGCCCAGGAAGGGACTCGAACCCCCACGAAGTTACTCGCTAGTACCTGAAACTAGTGCGTCTACCAATTCCGCCACCTGGGCATTTCAGGAAAGAAAGGCATTGTATCAAAAATACCAAGCAAACCAGCGCCCTGCTGGAAGAAGTTGAAGGCGTTGTCCAAGGACATCGCGACGGTCACGGTTTTGTGATTCGTGATGATGGCCAGGCCGACATTTATCTGTCTCCCAATGAGATGCGGGCTGTGCTGCACAAGGATCGCGTCAAGGCGCGAATTGTGCGCAGTGACCGCAAGGGGCGACCCGAGGGGCGTGTCGTCGAGATCATTGAGCGCGGAAGTCAGGTCATCATTGGCCGGTTACTGCATGAGAGTGGTATCTGGATTGTTGCACCCGAGGACAAACGTTACGGTCAGGATGTGATGATTCCGAAGGCAGCCACGGGAATGGCCCAGGCGGGTCAGGTGGTGGTGGTGGAATTGACCGAACCGCCGGCCTTGTTTGGTCAACCTGTTGGGCGCATCAAGGAAGTGCTGGGTGACATTGATGACCCTGGTATGGAGATCGAAATTGCAGTGCGCAAATACAGCGTACCGCACGAGTTTTCCGAGGCATGCATTGCTCAGGCGAGGTCGTTGCCAGAAAGCGTTCGCCCTGAGGACAAGCTGCAGCGTGTGGATCTGACCGATGTACCGCTGGTCACCATTGACGGTGAAGACGCACGCGATTTTGACGATGCGGTGTACTGTGAGCCGACGCGCATAGGCAAAGGGCGTGCCGCTGTGCCGGGTTGGCGCTTGTTGGTCGCCATTGCGGATGTCAGTCATTATGTTGAAAACGGTTCTGCCATTGACATCGACGCCTACGATCGTGCCACCAGCGTCTACTTTCCGCGCCGGGTGATCCCGATGTTGCCCGAGAAACTATCCAACGGCTTGTGCTCGCTCAATCCTGATGTTGAGCGACTTTGCATGGTGTGCGACATGGTCGTCACCGAAGGTGGCGAGGTGAGTGCCTACCAGTTTTACCCGGCGGTGATGTACAGCCACGCGCGCTTCACTTACACAGAAGTCGCTGCCATACTGGCCAACACCCGTGGTACTGAAGCGCTCAAACGCAAGGACCGCGTTGGTGACCTGATCAATTTGCACGACGTGTACCAAGCCTTGCTGAAATCACGTGAGCGCCGTGGAGCCGTTGATTTTGAGACGGTTGAGACACAGATTGTTTGCGATGAAGCCGGTCACATTGAAAAAATTGTGCCGCGTACCCGCAACGATGCCCACAAACTCATCGAAGAAGCCATGCTGGCGGCTAACGTCTGCAGCGCCGACTTCATTGCGCAGAGCAAACACGCCGGCCTTTACCGTGTGCACGAAGGTCCAACACCCGAGAAAAAAGAAGTCTTGCGCAATTACCTGAAGGTGACCGGCGTTGGCCTGACCATCAGCGATGACCCGTCGCCCAGTGAGTTTCAGGCCATTGCCAACGCCACCAAAGATCGGCCCGACGCTGCGCAAATTCATTCCATGCTGTTGCGCTCAATGCAGCAGGCGATTTACACGCCCATCAACAGCGGCCATTTTGGTTTGGCATTTGACGCGTACACCCATTTCACGAGTCCGATACGGCGCTACCCAGATTTGCTGGTGCATCGTGTCATCAAAGCGATCCTGGCGAAATCCAAGTACCAGTTACCGGTGTTGCCGATACCGGGAGAGGCGCACGCCAAGTTGTCCAAACGCCTGGAAAAAAATTTGGCATCGCGGGTCAAAGAACCCGAGCAAAAGCCACGCAAGCTCAGTGCCGAAATGCAAGCTTGGCAAGCAGCGGGCCTGCATTGCAGCGCCAACGAACGTCGGGCCGATGAAGCCAGCCGCGATGTTGAAGCCTGGCTCAAGTGCAAGTACATGCGCGAACACTTGGGCGAGGAATACGCCGGTGTCGTCAGCTCCGTGACCACCTTTGGCTTGTTCATCACACTCGATGCGATGTACGTCGAAGGCCTGGTGCATATCACTGAGCTCGGCGGTGAATACTTCCGCTTTGACGAGGTGCGGCAAGAACTGCGCGGTGAGCGCACCGGCATTCGATACGCGTTGGGCAGTCGGGTGCGTGTGCAGGTCAGCCGGGTTGATCTGGACGGTCGCCGTATAGATTTCAGGTTGGTAGATGAGGGTGGTGTATCGCGTGCACCGGCGCCCGATGTTGGGCCGGCAGGCCTGTTTGAACCAGAGCCTGAAGACAGTTTTTACAGCAAAGGCAAGCGTGCCAAGGGCGATTTGTCCGGACGGTCCAAGCCATCGGTGCCACACGGGCTCTCGCCTGCGACCCGGCCATTGGCTACCAAAAGCAAAGACAGCGGCCGCAAGTCCAGACGCCGATCCAAATAGTCGTTGAGTCCATGCAATGAACCGAGATCGTCCATTAGGCGGTGCCTCGCACCTGTTTGAGCGCTGGCGGCAGCTTTGCGGACATTTTGAGTGTCTGCTCAGTGTTCATAGCCATGCTATGAACGCCTCACAGCCACCCAAACTGCCGCGCAAACCTGCTCGCCATCATCTCAAACCCTCATGAACAATCTCGGATGAAGGAAAAGTTAATGAAAAAAGCAACAAAAGTTGCCATCGTGACCGGCGCGGGTACCGGCATCGGCAAAGCGGTCGCCTTGGCTTTGCTGCAGGACGGCTACAGCGTTGTCCTGGCCGGACGACGCGCTCAACCGCTGGAAGACGTGGCGGCACTGGCGTCGGTGGCGCAGCGGACTTTGGTTGTGACAACAGACGTTGCGCAGGAGGCATCGGTTACGGCGCTGTTTGACGCCGCGCAAAGGCAATTTGGCCGGGTTGATGTGCTGTTCAACAACGCCGGCGTCGGCGCACCAGCGGTGCCGCTTGAAGACTTGTTGTTGCAACAATGGCAAAACGTGGTGGATGTCAATCTGACGGGTATGTTTTTGTGTTTGCGGCAAGCGTTTCGGGTCATGAAGTCGCAAAGCCCACGTGGCGGTCGCATCATCAACAACGGCTCAATTTCGGCTACCGCACCACGCCCCCATTCGATTGCTTACACAGCGACCAAGCACGCGGTGACCGGTCTGACCAAAGCGGCCTCACTCGATGGGCGTAAATACGACATTGCGGTTGGTCAGATCGATATTGGCAACGCGGCCACAGAGATGACGCAGCGTATGGCCAGTGGTGTGTTGCAGGCCAATGGTGAGACAGCGGCGGAGCCGCTGATGGATGTGTCAATCGTTGGTCAGTCAGTGTTGTACATGGCCAACTTGCCGTTGCAGGCCAACGTCATGTTCCACACAGTGATGGCGACAAAGATGCCTTTTGTCGGGCGCGGCTAGCCTACAAAATGGCGAGCTGGCTCGCTGTCAGCGGTGCGTTGCCGTGCCAGGTGTCGGCTATTTCACCGTGACGGTAGACCGCCTGGCAGGTGGCTGCAAAAGCCCCTAATCCTTGCGCCAGTCTGGCGCCTATCATGCCAGCGAGCACATCGCCGGTGCCCGCCGTTGCCAGAGCCGCGCTGCCGGTTGAATTGACGCCGCTGATACGGCCCGGCGCCGAAACAACTGTGCCCGAGCCCTTGAGTGCGACGGTGCAGACGTAGCGTTGACTTATGGCCTGTGCTGCTTCCAGACGGTTGGCCTGCACCTGCGCAGCACTCAGTCCCAGCAAGCGCGCCGCTTCGAGTGGATGGGGTGTCAGTACTGTTGCCGCCCCGCGGCTTGAACGGTCTGTCAGCAACGCCTGGAATCGCGGCTCAGAAGCAATTGTATTGATAGCATCTGCATCAATAACTATGGGGGTTTCTGAGGATAAAACCCTTTGTAGACAATGCTCGTCAATCGCCCCGCCGCCACAGCCAAACACCGTCACCATATGGGCCAGCGGGAGCGTTTCAGCGGCACGGAACATGATTTCCGGTTGCAGTGGGTCTACCGCCATGGCGCCTTGGTCAAGCAAACCCACAAATACCCGACCGGCGCCAGCGTGGAGCGCCGCCCGTGCCGACAGCAGCGCGGCGCCCACCATGCCCGATGCGCCACCGACGATGGCCACGTCGCCGTAGCTGCCTTTGTGCGATGCGTGCGGTCGCGCTGTTGGTGTTGGCCGTGCCAGCAGTCGGGCGGCAGGAGTGTGCTGTCCGAGTTCATTGGGGTCAACAGCCAACGAGTCACACCATAACGTTCCTACCGCATCGCGTCCGTTGCCGGTAAACAGCCCTGGCTTGAGCGTCAACAAACTCAGTGTGTGATCGGCTTGTACGTGCAATGCCGAAACACATCCGGTGTCTGCATGGAGTCCGCTGGGTAGGTCTATCGACAACACCGTTGTAGCGCTGTCGTTCAAACAGTTCATAAAGAGTGCCAGCCGGCCGGTAGGCTCGCGCAGATGCCCACCCATGCCGAGCAGGGCATCAATGCACAGATCAACCTGCGCCGGTGGCTCGTTGTCGACCTTGACGCCTTCTTGTTCGAGCTGGTGGTAAGCGATGAAGGTATCTGCTGACGCGTATTCCGGTTGGCCAAGCCAGCTGACAATTGGTTGTTTGCCCCAACACCGCAAGTGCCTGGCCGCCACCAGGCCGTCACCGCCGTTGTTGCCGGGGCCGCAGGCAATCCAGACTCTCTGCGCATGTGGGGTCAGCGCGAGTGCCAACTTGGCCACCGCCAAGCCGGCACGTTCCATTAAGGCATGGGCGGGCAGTTGCAGTGCGGCCAGGCTCTCCAACTGCCTCGTCTGAGCGACGCTGTACAAAGCATGCGGTTGGCCCGATGTGATCTTATGCACGGATTAAAACTCGAAGCTTTCGCCCTCTTTGGCCAGCCGGTAGACCGGGTCGCTGTCTTGACGCGGATGTTCCTGCAACACCTGCGCAAAAATGGCTTCCAGTGCATCGTCGCTGCGCGTGGGTTCATGGTGCGTGCAAAACAGATTTTTTGCACCCGCCTGCTTGGCGTACTGGATGCTGGTGTGGAACGTACCGTGTCCCCAGCCGCACTTGCTTGGGTATTCGGCACTGGTGTACGAACTGTCGGCGATCAACACGTCCACGCCGGCCATGGCGCGCAGGATGTCTTGCGACTTGGCGTCGATGAAGGACTGGTACTGGGCATACTCCGGATCGCCAGGCTGATAGATGTTGATCGGTGGTTCGTGGTCACCGGTAAAAAACACAGACTTTCCGTTAGCCTCGATGCGGTAACCAAAATCAATGACCGGGTGGTTCATCATGAACGGCGTCACCGCCGCCGAGCCGATCTGGATCGTCTTGCCAGGCGTCAATGTGACATAGTCAATGCGCGCTTTCATCTCTGCCTCGCGTACCGGGAAGTAGCTGTATTGCAGCTGGACCGACATGACCTGCTCGACACCCTTGCCCGACACCGGATCAAACGCGCCATGCAGACGCAAGGTGTTGCCAGGAATGAAGTTCGGGATGAAAAAAGGCAGCCCCTGAATGTGATCCCAGTGGGAATGTGTAATCAGTACATTGGCGGTCAGCGGTAGTTCACCCAGAAGCGATTGCGACAACGGGAAGATGCCAGTGCCCGCGTCCAGAATGATCAATTCGTTGTTGTCGGTACGAACCTCGATGCAGGTCGTGTTCCCACCGTAACGCACGGTCGACGGACCGGGCGATGCAATTGAGCCCCGAACACCCCAAAATTTGACTTTCATGTTGAACCTACTATATCTCGCCAAACGGGTGTCGGCAGCACCAACTCCCGAGAAATGTGCCAACGGGCAGACTACCGGGTCGTGGTGAACTGCTACAATCTCCAAGCTTTACGTGGTGCAGCACCCCTTCAGTTGGCAATGTTGCTGGCGTCATAAGCAAATCGCAAACCAGTTTCACCAAGGTGTTGTGACTTTGTCCGGTTGAGATACCGGGTTGGGTCGCAAAACAAACTGGATTTAAGACCTAACCTTCGGAGTAATTTATGGCAGTAACCATGCGCGACATGCTGGAAGCTGGTGTCCATTTCGGCCACCAAACCCGCTTCTGGAACCCCAAGATGGCCCCCTTTATTTTTGGCCATCGCAACAAAATCCATATCGTCAATCTTGAAAAATCCTTGCCGATGTTTCAGGAAGCCGCCAAGTTTGTGCGCCAGATTGCCGCCAAACGTGGCACGGTGCTGATGGTCGGTACCAAACGCCAAGCGCGTGAGACCGTTGCCGCTGAGGCCCAGCGTGCTGGTGTGCCTTACGTTGATCAGCGCTGGCTCGGTGGCATGTTGACCAATTTCAAAACCGTCAAAACGTCCATCAAGCGTCTCAAGGACATGAAGATTCAGCAAGAAGCCGGCTTGGATGCCATGAGCAAGAAAGAACAGCTGATGTTTGCCCGCGAACTTGAAAAGCTGGAAAAAGACATTGGTGGCATTCAAGACATGACCACGCTGCCTGATGCGATTTTCGTTATTGACGTGGGCTACCACAAGATCGCCATTGCCGAAGCCCGCAAGCTGGGCATTCCGCTGGTTGCTGTGGTGGACACCAACCACTCGCCTGAAGGCATCGACTATGTCATTCCGGGCAACGACGACTCTTCTAAGGCGGTGACCTTGTACGCTCGTGGTATTGCCGACGCCATCATCGAAGGCCGTGCCAACGCCGTTGACGATATCGTCAAAGCCGTGGCCGCCGAGAGCTCTGATGAATTTGTCGAAGTGGACGAGGCTGCTGCCTGAGCCTTTGGTTGACCCCAATCAAGGGGGCTTTGTTGCCCCCTTTTTTTGATTTGATTTTTATTAACTGAACTGATTTTTGGAGAAACAAATGGCTGCAATTACCGCAAGCATGGTGGCTGAACTGCGTGGCAAGACCGACGCCCCGATGATGGAATGCAAGCGCGCCTTGACCGAAGCCGGTGGCGATATGGCCAAGGCAGAAGAAATTTTGCGCGTGCGTCTGGGCAGCAAGGCGGGCAAGGCGTCGAGCCGCATTACCGCCGAGGGTGTGGTGGCCTACGGGGTGGAAGGCACTGCCGGCGCGCTGCTGGAAGTTAATTGCGAAACCGATTTCGTCACCAAGAACGACAGTTTTCTGGCACTGGCCAAAGCTGCCGCTCAAGCAGTTGCCAAATACAACCCAGCTGATCTGGCCGCACTGGGCGCTTGCGTTTATGAGCAAGATGGCTTTGGCCCCACGCTGGAAGACGTGCGCAAAGGACTGATCGGCAAGATTGGTGAAAACATGTCTTTCCGCCGTTTCAAGCGCTTTGATGGCAGCAACCAACTGGCGTCCTACCTGCATGGCACGCGCATCGGTGTGGTGGTTGAGTACGAAGGCAATGAAACCGCCGCCAAAGACGTGGCAATGCATGTTGCCGCCATGAAACCGGTGGCTCTGTCCAGTCAGGACGTGCCAGCCGAGTTGGTGGCGCGCGAGCGCTCGGTGGCTGCAGCCAAGGCCGCTGAAGACGCTGCAGTGGCAACGGCTGCTGGCAAGCCCGTTCAATCGGCCGAGATCGTCGCCAAGCGTATCGACGGTGGCGTGCAAAAATTCCTGAAAGAAGTGTCTTTGCTGAACCAGCCGTTTGTCAAAAACGACAAGCAAAGCGTGGAGCAAATGCTCAAGGCCGCGGCTACCACGGTGAAATCGTTCACTTTGTACGTGGTCGGTGAAGGCATTGAAAAGAAAGTCGACGACTTTGCTGCCGAGGTCGCAGCGCAAGTTGCGGCGGCCAAGCAAGCGGCCTGATTTGCTGCTTTGCGCTGTTTCATTGCCACGTCCCAGGAGTCTGTCATGCCTACTGCCAAACCTGCTTATCAGAGAATTTTGCTGAAACTCTCAGGTGAGGCGCTGATGGGCGATGATGCTTTTGGCATCAACCGCGACACCATTGTCCGCATGGTCAACGAGGTGGCCGATGTCACCAAGCTGGGCGTGCAGGTGGCGGTGGTCATTGGTGGCGGCAATATCTTTCGCGGTGTCGCCGGTGGTTCGGTGGGGATGGATCGGGCTACCGCCGATTACATGGGCATGCTGGCCACGGTGATGAACGCCTTGGCCCTGGGTGATGCCATGGATAAAGCGGGTCTGACAGCGCGGGTCATGTCGGCCATCGCTATCGAGCAGGTTGTTGAGCCCTACATCCGCCCCAAGGCCTTGCAGTATCTTGAAGAAGGCAAGGTCGTCATTTTTGCTGCCGGTACCGGCAATCCGTTTTTCACCACCGATACGGCAGCGGCGTTGCGGGGCTCCGAAATCGGCGCGCAAATCGTGCTCAAGGCAACCAAGGTTGATGGCGTCTATACCGCTGATCCCAAGAAAGACCCGAAAGCCACGCGTTACAGCAAAATATCGTTCGACGATGCCATTTCGCAGAATCTGGGCATCATGGACGCCACTGCATTTGCCCTGTGCCGCGATCAGAAATTGCCGATCAAGGTCTTTTCCATCGTTAAGCACGGTGCACTCAAGCGCGTTGTCATGGGCCAGGACGAGGGCACTTTGGTCTACGCCTGAGCGTGTCAAAATAGCCGTTTGTAACGTGATTTGGACAGAGAGGGAATACCATGCCGATAGCTGATGTCAAACGAATCGCTGAAGCCAAAATGGACCAGTCCATTGCGGCTTTCCAACACAATTTGACCAAGATTCGTACTGGACGCGCCAACCCGGCCATCCTTGACACGGTACATGTCGATTACTACGGATCGATGGTCCCTGTCAGCCAGGTGGCGAACGTGTCTTTGCTCGACGCGCGCACCGTCAGCGTCCAGCCTTGGGAAAAGGGCATGGGTGCGAAGATCGAGAAAGCCATCCGCGACAGCGACCTGGGTCTGAACCCTTCATCGATGGGCGATTTGATTCGCGTGCCGATGCCCGCCATGTCCGAAGAGCGTCGCAAGGAACTCACCAAAGTCGTTCGCGCTGAAGGTGAAACCGCCAAGATCGCGGTGCGCAGTCTGCGCCGTGATGCCAACGAAGCGGTCAAAAAACTGGTCAAGGACAAACTCGCCTCTGAAGACGAGCAAAAGCGCTGCGAGTCCGACATCCAGAAAGTGACTGACAAACACATTGCTGCTGTTGATCAGTTGGTCGCTGCCAAGGAACAAGACATCATGGCGGTTTAACCGGCCATGACAGCGCAAAAAATTCCCCATCACATTGCCATCGTCATGGATGGCAATGGGCGTTGGGCGAGCAAACGTTTTCTGCCGCGGATTGCGGGTCACAAGCAGGGGGTCGAATCGCTCAAACGCTGCGCCCGGGCGTGTGATGCCAGAGGCGTGCGGGTGCTGACCGTGTTCGCATTTTCTTCAGAAAACTGGAAGCGGCCAACCGAAGAAGTTTCTGGATTGATGGATTTGTTTGCTTTGGTGCTGTCACGCGAGGTGAAACAGTTGAAAGCAGATGGCGTTCAACTGCGGTTTGTGGGTGATCGAGAAGGCTTGTCAGCGCGTGTTTTGCAGCACATGGAAGAGGCACAGGCAGCCACTGCCGACAATACCCGCTTGATTCTCAATGTTTGCTTTAATTACGGTGGTCGCTGGGACATCGTTCAAGCCGCGCGGCAGTTGGCCCGGCAAGGGCTGGACATCACCGAAGAAAACTTCAATCAGGTTATGGCGCTGGCGCATGTACGCGACCCTGACCTTGTCATCCGTACCGGGGGTGAACAGCGTATCAGCAACTTTTTGCTGTGGCAGTCGGCGTACTCCGAATTTTTCTTTAGTGACATTCTGTGGCCCGATTTTGACGAGGCAGCACTTGACCTGGCTATTGCCTCGTTCATCCAGCGCGAACGCCGTTTTGGCCAAACCTCGGCGCAGGTCCAGGCCGTCGCTTCCTGAGTCAACGCGCGAACACCTGCCGGTCATGCTCAAACAACGGGTCATCACAGCGCTGGTGTTGCTGGCGATTTTGCTGCCGGCGCTGTTCTATCCGGCGCCCCAACCTTTTATCCTGATGACGTTGGTTTTTATCGCCGCAGGTTGCTGGGAATGGGTGCGCATGAACGGGGGAGGCGCGCTGTCCGCCTGGCTTGCCGGGCTGGGGTCTGCGTTGCTGTGCGCTGTTTTTTGGCGCGCCGGTTTGCTGCCGCAACCGCTACCCCTGCTGTGGCTGTGCACCGGGGGCGCGTGGGTGTTGCTGGGGGGGTGGGTTTTGCGTTGTGGCGTGGGGGCATGGGCTGGCCACACCAAAACGCTGCGCCTGGCGCTGGGCCTGGTGGCGTTGTGTGTCACCTGGCTGGCAGTTGCGCAGGCACGGCTGTTGGGGGTCAATTTCTTGTTGTCGGTGCTGGCTTTGGTTTGGATGGCTGATATTGCCGCGTACTTTACCGGCCGTGCATTCGGCGGGCGGTTGATTTCCCGCAAGCTGGCGGCGTCAATCAGCCCAGGCAAAAGCTGGGAGGGTGTTTTTGGTGGCATGGTGGGCGTGGTGCTGCTGGCCATGGTGTGGCGCTACGTCGATGCTGCCTATGGGGTGGATGTGCCCAGCCTGTACACCCGTCTTGCCGGACGGGGGCTCGCTTTTTTGCTGTTGGCCTGCATTTTTATGGCGGCCATGAGTGTCGTGGGCGATTTGTTTGAGTCGCTGGTCAAACGCAGTGCGGGCGTGAAAGACAGCAGCGGTTTGCTGCCCGGCCACGGTGGCGTACTCGACAGGGTTGATGCGCTGTTACCTGCGCTGCCCTTGGCGATGATGTTGGTTTCATTGTGAGGGCAACTATGGCCGGACATTCAGGTACAAGCAGGCAACGCGTCGCCATTCTGGGGTCGACTGGCTCCATAGGTGTCAGTACGCTGGAAGTGATCGCCCTGCATCCGCAACGTTTCGAGGTGTTTGCCCTCGCCGCGGCAACGCAGGTAGACAAATTGTTGGCGCAGTGCGTCCAATTCAAGCCGGCCTTTGCTGTCATGGCCAGCGCTCCCCACGCTGCCTTGCTGGCTGAAAAATGCAAGGAAAATCGCCTTCCAACCCAGGTAATATCTGGGTCTGAAGCTATTGAAGAAATAGCATCTCATGCGCAGGTTGACAGCGTCATGGCGGCTATCGTGGGCGCTGCAGGTCTGGCGTCGTGTCTGGCCGCAGCGCGTGCTGGCAAGCGCCTGTTGTTGGCCAACAAAGAGGCGCTGGTGGTCGGCGCTGAATTCTTTTTGAAAGCGGTTGCCACCGGGGGCGCCAAACTGCTACCCATTGACAGCGAGCACTCGGCGGTATTCCAGTCGCTGCCCGACGACCCGGCGTGCTGGGCCGAACAGGTTGACAAAATCATCCTGACCGCTTCTGGTGGCCCGTTTCGCCAGCGCGACCCGGCGACCTTTGGCAACATCACCCCGGATCAGGCGTGTGCCCACCCCAACTGGGTGATGGGGCGCAAGATATCGGTCGATTCGGCCACCATGATGAACAAAGCGTTGGAGGTGATTGAAGCGCGCTACCTGTTTGGTGTGCCGCCCGACAAGATCGACGTGGTGATCCATCCCCAGAGTGTGATCCATTCGATGGTGCAGTACCGCGACCATTCGGTCATCGCCCAATTGGGCACGCCCGACATGAAAGTGCCCATTGCCTATGGCTTGGCCTGG
>PFKL01000216.1:7843-8050 GCA_002784245.1 Comamonadaceae bacterium CG_4_10_14_3_um_filter_60_75 | reverse complement strand
CGAACTGGCGCTGCCGTCCAGAGTAACGACGCTACCAGCGACCACGTTTTGCGCGATACCAGCATTGGCAACCGGTGCAGCATTGGCCACGCTGGCAGTCACGGTGACCGCAGCGGCGCTGCTGGCTGTGGTGCCGTCGTTGACGATCAGGCTAGCAACATACGAGCCCGCTACATCCGCCACAAAAGTCGGTTTTGCCGTGGTGGG
>PFKL01000216.1:0-7635 GCA_002784245.1 Comamonadaceae bacterium CG_4_10_14_3_um_filter_60_75 | reverse complement strand
ATCCGCTGTTTGGTTGCTGGCCAAGGCGGTGGTCACCGTGCCGAGTTGCGCAGTGGTGAGCTTGAGTTTGAGCGCATCAAGCAGTTTGTCTTGCGCGTCGCCACTGGTGGGGCTGCCTTGGGTGGCTACGACGAGGGGTGTGGTGATGAAGTTGCCAATGCCAGTTGTGTCAATGGTGCCGGTGAAAACCAGACCAATGGCGGTTTGTGCGGCCGTGATGTTGGCTGTGGTCACTTTTTGTGTGGCGGCTGCGGCATCAAAGGCGGCAAAGAAGACGTTTGGCTCGCTGCCCAAAACACGCGCCGTGGTCATTTCTGTCAAGGGGGTGATGTTGGCCACGGCCGTGTTGCCGCTGCCTGACACGAGCGTGTGCAGCTTGGTGCCATCCGCTGGGTTAGTGACCTGCAAGACGCAAGGCAGTTGACCGTCGGTGACTGTCAAGGTGAACGTGCCGTTGGTCAGCGTGGTGGCTGTGCCCGTGCCCACTTTGCATTTGCCGGTGACCGTGGCGCCTGCGATAGCCAAACCAGTGGCGGCAGTGCCGGTAACGGTCAGAGTGGTTGATGTGGGTGTTTTTGGTGAATCCGTCGAGACGGTTGATTCGCCAGTTATTCATGCGTTGGCAAATGCGATGTCCGAGCCGGTTGGGACTTTGCTAACGTCCCCAACGCAATTGGACGTGCCAGTCAAAACCTTTACACGAAATCCAATCTCACGTGGCCGGATTAGCCGTTAGCGTGTTGTGAAGGGCATTGCACTACTCACAAAATTTCTGGAAGGCTCCCAAGTGCGGCCGTTTCCATTGGCAATGCTATTATTCATTCATGAGCACGATTACTTTTGACACCCTGCGCTACGTCAAGCAACTTGAAGCTTCAGGCATTGCGCCGCAGCAAGCAGAGGCGTTTGTCAATGCCCAACGTGAAATCCTCTCGGAGGCTCTGGATTCCACATTAGCCACCAAATCTGATATTCGTGATGTGCGTGTGGATATTGCCAAACTGGAGTCTGAAAACAAGCAAGATATGGCCAAGCTCGATAAAGAATTGGCAGTTTTGAAGTGGATGACCGGGCTGGTTATGGCAGGCGTTGCGGCGCAAGTATTAAAAACGTTTTTTGCCTGATTTCTCAAGAAAGTCGTGTTGCTTTGCGCTAGCTGCTCTTTGTCACAGCAGCGATTGAGGCGCTGAACAAGCCACCCGACTCAGCTCGACTGATTGCGTTTCTTGACGCTCACGGGTTTTTTCTTGGCGCGTTTGATCTGACCACCGGTGGTCAGGCGCTGGTTGCCCAGCACGCGCAGGACTTTGACTTCCGGGCGTTGGCCACCGCGCTTGCTGAATTTGAGCACCTTGACGTCTTTGGGGCCGGGCATGCGGTCTTCGTCGACCACTTTTTCGCGCTCAGGCATCGGCCGCCACAGCACCAGCATCTTGCCAATGTGCTGGATTGGTGCGGCGTTCAACTCGTCGGCCAGGGCTGCATACATGGCTTCACGCGCGGCACGGTCGTCGCTAAAAACGCGCACCTTGATGAGTCCGTGGGCGTTGAGGGCAGCGTCGGTTTCTCTTTTGACGGCGGCGCTCAGGCCATCGTTGCCCACCATGACCACGGGAACGAGGTGGTGGGCATCGGCGCGGTGGACTTTGCGTTGGGCAGGGGTGAGGGTAATTTGAGGCATGGCTTTATTATCGACGAGACAACAGGTTTGAAAAATCATGAAATCCGCAGTCAAAAGCAGCAAAGTCAACCGGGCGTGGCTCAACGACCACGTCAACGACACCTACGTCAAACTCGCGCAAAAAGAGGGTTACCGGGCGCGCGCGGCCTACAAGCTCAAGGAAATTGACGACACCCTGCACCTGATTAAACCGGGCGATTGTGTGGTGGACCTGGGATCCACGCCAGGGGCCTGGAGCCAGTACGCCCGGCGCAAGCTCTCGCCTAAATCGGCCATCGGTGGCGGTGCGGCTGTGGGTGCACTTGACGGGCGCATCCTGGCGCTGGATATTTTGCCGATGGCGCCGATCGAGGGCGTGAGCTTTATTCAAGGCGACATTCGCGAAGACAGCGTGCTCGCCGAGCTGGCGCGGTTGTTGCATGGCCAATTGGCCGACGTGGTGCTGTCGGACATGGCGCCCAACCTGTCAGGCATTGCGTCGGCCGACGCTGCGCGCATTGAGCATCTGGTTGAACTGGCGCTGGACTTCACCCAGTATCACCTCAAGCCCGAAGGCGCGCTGGTGGCCAAAGTGTTTCATGGCAGCAGCTACGACAACCTGTTCAAGCGCTTTAAAGAGGTGTTTGTCACGGTCAAGCGCATCAAACCCAAAGCGTCGCGGGACCGTTCGGCTGAAACCTTTCTGGTGGGGCTGGGCCTGAAATAAGCGCATTCCCATGCGCGGCTTAAGGATCAACTGGCGCTGAGGTGGGGTCAAGCCTGAAACGCCTAGAATCTGCGCCATCTGGGCCTTGGCTCATTGTTGATGCGTTTCGATTGGAGTTTCACTTGAACAATCCATGGTTTTCAAAAATTGCGGTCTGGCTGGTGATTGCAATGGTGCTGTTCACTGTTTTCAAGCAGTTTGATGCGCGCCCTGTCGGCGGTGCGGGCTATCTGGGTTACTCGGATTTTCTCGATGAGGTCCGCAACAACCGCATCAAGAGCGCTGTCATCCAGGAAGGCCAGAGCGGCACCGAAATCATCGCCATCACCACTGACGACCGCAAGGTGCGTACCACCGCGACCTACCTTGACCGGGGCCTGGTTGGTGACCTGATTGCCAATGACGTCAAGTTTGACGTGCGCCAGCGCGAAGAAGGCTCGCTGTTGATGACCTTGCTGGTCAGTTGGGGCCCGATGCTCTTGCTGATTGGCGTATGGGTGTATTTCATGCGCCAGATGCAAGGCGGCGGCAAGGGCGGGGCTTTCAGCTTTGGCAAAAGTAAAGCGCGCTTGCTGGACGAAAACACCAACACCGTCACTTTTGCCGACGTGGCCGGTTGCGACGAAGCCAAGGAAGAAGTCAAGGAGGTGGTCGATTTCTTGAAAGACCCGGCCAAATTCCAGAAGCTCGGCGGCCGCATACCGCGTGGCTTGCTGCTGGTGGGCCCCCCTGGTACGGGTAAAACCCTGTTGGCTAAATCGATTGCCGGTGAGGCCAAGGTGCCGTTTTTCAGCATTTCGGGTTCTGACTTTGTGGAAATGTTTGTCGGCGTCGGTGCCAGCCGGGTGCGCGACATGTTCGAGAACGCCAAGAAGAACGCGCCCTGCATCATCTTCATCGACGAAATTGATGCGGTCGGTCGCCAGCGTGGCGCGGGTCTGGGCGGCGGTAACGATGAACGCGAACAAACCCTCAACCAGATGCTGGTCGAGATGGACGGCTTTGAGACCAATGTGGGCGTGATCGTGGTGGCGGCCACCAACCGGCCTGACATTCTGGACGCAGCGCTGCTGCGCCCGGGTCGTTTTGACCGTCAGGTCTACGTGACGCTGCCCGACATCCGTGGCCGCGAACAAATTCTTAACGTGCACATGCGCAAGGTACCCTTGAGCCCGGATGTGAACGCTGCGGTGATTGCCCGTGGCACGCCTGGCATGAGCGGTGCCGACCTGGCCAACCTGTGCAACGAAGCGGCTTTGATGGCCGCCCGGCGTAATGCCCGCACGGTGGAAATGCAGGACTTTGAAAAAGCCAAAGACAAGATTCTTATGGGCCCTGAGCGCAAGAGCATGGTCATGCCTGAGGAAGAGCGCCGCAACACCGCCTACCACGAGTCTGGCCACGCGCTGATCGGCAAGTTGCTGCCCAAATGTGACCCGGTGCACAAAGTCACCATCATTCCGCGCGGACGTGCCTTGGGCGTGACGATGAGCCTGCCAGCGCAAGACCGCTACTCTTATGACAAAGACTACATGCTCAACCAGATCAGCATGCTGTTTGGTGGCCGCATTGCCGAAGAAGTGTTCATGCACCAAATGACCACCGGTGCCAGCAACGACTTTGAGCGCGCCACCCAGATTGCCCGTGACATGGTCATGCGCTACGGCATGACGGCGGCCTTGGGGCCCATGGTCTATGCCGAAAACGAGGGCGAAGTTTTCCTGGGCCGCTCGGTCACCAAGACTACCAATATGAGCGAAGAGACGATGCAAAAGGTTGACTCCGAAGTGCGCCGCATCATCGACGAGCAGTACGCGCTGGCGCGCCGGTTGATCGAGGAAAACAGCGACAAGATGCACGCCATGGCCAAAGCGCTGCTCGAATGGGAAACTATCGACAGCGACCAGCTCGACGACATCATGGCTGGCAAGCCCCCGCGTGCGCCCAAAGACTGGTCGCCGCGTATTCCTGCGGCGGGTAGCGAGGGCGGCGGCAGCGGTGGCACACCGATCGTCAAACCCGACGCGGCACCGCACGCGGCCTGACGCAGCTTGGTCAACACGGGGCTGCGGCCCCGTTTTTCATGTACTGGCAAACCACCCACTTCCAGATTGACCTGCGTCGCCCGCGGGTGATGGGTATTGTCAACGTCACGCCCGACTCGTTCTCGGACGGCGGCTGCCACGACACTTCGGTGCAAGCCTTGCGCCACTGCGAGCAGTTGCTGCGCGACGGTGCTGATGTGCTTGACATTGGCGGTGAATCGACCCGCCCGGGCGCGGCACCCCTGAATTTGCAAGACGAACTCGCGCGGGTGGTGCCGGTGGTGCGGGGTGCCGTCAAGCTGGGCGTGCCGGTGTCGGTGGATACCTATAAGCCGCAGGTGATGCAGGCTGTGCTGGACCTGGGTGCGGACATCATCAATGACGTTTGGGCGCTGCGCTGGCAAGACGGGGGCAACGCACTGACCGGTGCCCAGGTTGTCGCCCGCCATCCCAACTGCGGCGTCTGCCTGATGCACATGCACTTGCAGCCGCAGACGATGCAAGTGCAACCAATGCAAGGTGACGTGGTGCCGCAGGTGCTCTCATTTTTAAAGCATACTGCGCATGATCTAAAAGGGCTAGGGGTCGAAAAGTCTCGTGTCGTGCTGGACCCCGGCATTGGCTTTGGCAAGACAGTGGCGCAGAATTTTTCGCTGTTGGCGCGGCAGGCCGAGCTGCTGGTGGCGGGCTACCCGCTGCTGATTGGCTGGTCGCGCAAGTCGTCGCTGGCCGGTATGACACTACACGCGTCCCAAGGCGAGGCGCTTAGCGCACAGCAGCGGCTGGTGCCCAGCGTGGCCGCGGCGCTGCTGGCCGCCGAGCGCGGTGCGGCGGTACTGCGGGTGCACGACGTCAAGGAAACGGTGCAGGCTTTGCAGGTGCTGGCCGCGATAACATCGGCGCCCACGCCACACAACAACACAGCAGGTTGAGGAAGATCACATGACACGCCACTATTTTGGCACCGATGGCATTCGGGGCACGGTCGGGCAAGCCCCCATCACACCAGACTTTGTGCTGCGCCTGGCGCACGCGGTGGGACGGGTTCTGAAGCGCAACGAGGCGCGCCCGACAGTGCTGATCGGCAAAGACACGCGCATTTCAGGCTACATGCTTGAGAGCGCGCTCGAAAGCGGCTTCAACTCTGCCGGGGCCGACGTGGTGCTGCTCGGGCCGCTGCCGACGCCAGGCGTGGCTTACCTGACGCGGGCGCAGCGCGCGTCGCTCGGCGTGGTGATTTCGGCCAGCCACAACCCGTTTGACGACAACGGCATCAAGTTCTTCAGCGCGCAAGGCACCAAGCTGCCCGACAGTTGGGAGGCCGACGTCGAAGCCGTGCTCGCCACCGATCCGGTGTGGGTCGATTCCGCCGCCTTGGGCAAGTCGCGCCGACTCGATGACGCAGCCGGGCGTTACATTGAATTTTGCAAGAGCACCTTTGCCAACAACCTGACGCTCAAGGGCATGCGCATTGTGGTCGACGCTGCCAACGGCGCGGCATACCAGATCGCGCCCAAGGTGTTTCATGAGCTGGGTGCCGAGGTGCTGTCGATTGGCTGCGCACCCGACGGCCTGAACATCAACAAGGGCGTCGGTGCCACGCATCCGCAGGCGCTGGTCGACGCGGTCAAGGCGCACCGCGCTGATCTGGGCGTGGCGTTGGACGGAGACGCCGACCGGCTGCAACTGGTGGACGCGCAAGGGCGCCTCTTCAATGGCGATGAGCTGCTGTATCTGATGGTGGACGACCGCTTGCGCCGGGGTGAGGCGGTGCCCGGTGTGGTGGGCACGCTGATGACCAACATGGCGGTGGAGGTGGCGCTCAAAGCCCGGGGTGTGACGCTGGTGCGCGCCAAGGTGGGTGACCGCTACGTGCTTGAAGAATTGGAAAAAAACCAGTGGCTGCTGGGCGGCGAAGGCTCGGGCCATTTGCTGGCGCTGGACAAGCATTCCACCGGTGACGGTTTGATCTCTGCGCTGCAGGTGCTGCAAACCGTGGTGCGCAGTGGCCAGAGCCTGGCACAGTTGTTGCAAGAGGTGACGCTCTTTCCGCAAACGCTGATCAACATTCGTTTGCAGCCGGGCCAGGACTGGCAGAGCAGCGCGCGCATGGCCTCTGAAACCAAAGCCGTGCAAGTGCTGCTGGGTGACAGCGGGCGGGTGCTGATCCGCGCCAGCGGAACTGAACCTTTGGTGCGCGTCATGGTCGAAGCACGCGATGCAGCGCAAGCCAAGGCGTGCGCCCAGCGCATCGCGCAAACCCTCACCGATGCCGAAGACCATTGATGCCAGCCACCACTAACCTGTTGATTTGCCGTGCCGACTACCAGGACGACGCGCACATGCGCGCCCTGCTGGCGCTGCTGGACGCCTACGCACAAGACACGGCCGGTGGCGCCGAGCCGCTGTCGGACTATGCCAGAGCGAATTTGCCGCAAGCCTTGCGCACGCGTCCGGCGCTGTTCAGCGTGCTGGCGTTTGATCAGGCACAGGCCGGTTTGCCGGTGGGCTTGGTCAATTGTGTTGAAGGCTTCTCCACCTTCGCCTGCAAACCCTTGGTCAACGTGCACGACGTGGTGGTGGCTGCCAGCCACCGCGGGCAGCGTGTGGCCGCGCAAATGTTGGCGCTTGTAGAACGTATCGCCGTGGAGCGCGGCGCCTGCAAGCTGACGCTGGAAGTGCTTTCGGGTAACACGTCGGCCACCAAACTGTACCGCCGTCTGGATTTTGACAATTACCAGCTCGAGCCCAGTATGGGCCACGCGCTGTTCATGCAGAAATGGCTCGCCACATGAATTGGCTGAAAAAACTCCCGGGGTACCAACGCACCCCCTACGGCTTTGAATTGCAGCTGCTGCGCAAGCTGCCACAGTTGACCGTGGCGGGTACGCTCATCCCGATGTTGGCGGCGTTGATTGCGCGCTTTTATTTTGACCGGGGCAGCGTCGCCGATATCGCGCGCCAAGTGCAGACCTTTGACTTTGTGATGATGGGCTTGGTGGTGTTTGTCTGGGTCGTAATCCTGACCGTGGCCATTGGCTGCGTCATCGTCTGGCTGATGAAAGGCCCGGCTTACGTGGCTGACGGTTACGAGGTGTCGCACAGCGACAAGCCCAAGGTGTAGGCCAGCCAGATGGAGCGGGTGAAGGGAATCGAACCCTCGTATGAAGCTTGGGAAGCTGCCGTTCTACCATTGAACTACA
>PFKL01000085.1 GCA_002784245.1 Comamonadaceae bacterium CG_4_10_14_3_um_filter_60_75 | reverse complement strand
GGGTAATGGATTGACGGGTTCGAAGACGAACAATCCGGTTTGCGTTGGGCTCGGTTCATTGGGTTGGTACCGGGCGGTCTGGCTTACAAGTCGACTTGTGACATAATCACTGGCTCTGCGAAAATCCGTTCGTGGAGTTTCTTTCAAGAGGTTCATATGTACGCGGTCATAAAAACCGGTGGCAAACAATACAGAGTTGCTACTGGCGAAAAAATTAAAGTAGAACAGATTGCTGCGGACGTTGGCCAAGAGATTGTGTTAGACCAGGTTCTGGCAGTCGGTAGCGGCGCAGAGTTGAAGGTTGGCACGCCCTTGGTGTCCGGCGCCACAGTCAGTGTCACAGTTGTGGCGCACGGCAAGCACGACAAGGTCAGTATCTTCAAGATGCGCCGTCGCAAACACTACCAAAAACGCCAAGGGCATCGTCAGCAGTTCACCGAACTGCTGGTGGGCGCAATTTCAGCATAAGGAGCAAGAGTCATGGCACATAAAAAAGGCGGCGGCTCAACACGCAACGGGCGTGATTCCAAGCCCAAGATGCTCGGTGTGAAGATGTTTGGTGGCCAACTCGTGGCGCCTGGCGCCATCATCGTGCGCCAACGCGGCACCCAGTTCCACCCCGGCGCCAATGTCGGTATCGGCAAAGACCACACCCTGTTTGCCAAGGCAGAAGGCCACGTGTCTTTTGACATCAAAGGCGAATTCAATCGCCACACGGTAAGCGTGACACCCGCTTAATCGCGTTGGTGCTCCCTCACACAAGACCCTGCGCTTGGCGCGGGGTTTTTCGTTTTGGAAATAGATTGCGGGGCAGACCGCAGCCAAGCAAGCGCTGTCCCCAACTGAATAGGCAATCATGAAATTCGTTGACGAAGCCTGGATCGATGTCTCAGCCGGAGACGGCGGCGCGGGTTGCGTCTCTTTTCGCCACGAAAAATACAAGGAATTTGGCGGCCCCAATGGCGGCGACGGTGGGCGCGGCGGGCATGTGTTTGCCGTGGCCGACCCCAACCTCAACACTTTGGTGGATTACCGCTTCTCGCGCCGCTACGACGCGCAGCGCGGCCAGCACGGCATGGGTTCGGACATGTTTGGTGCGGCGGGTGATGACATCACGCTGAAAATGCCGGTCGGGACCATCATTAGCGACGCTGAAACCGGTGAAATTCTTTTTGAGTTGCTCAAGCCGGGCGAGGTGATCACCATCGCCAAAGGCGGTGACGGCGGTTTTGGCAATCTGCGCTACAAGAGCGCCATCAACCGCGCGCCACGCCAGAAAACCCCCGGTTGGCCAGGCGAAAAGCGCAACCTCAAACTCGAGCTTAAGGTGTTGGCTGATGTTGGCTTGCTGGGCATGCCCAACGCCGGCAAGTCCACCTTGATCACCGCCATTTCCAACGCCCGCCCACGTATTGCCGATTACCCGTTCACCACGCTGCACCCCAATCTGGGTGTGGTGCGCGTCGGGCCGGAGCAAAGCTTTGTGGTGGCTGATCTGCCGGGCCTGATTGAAGGCGCCTCCGACGGGGCTGGCTTGGGGCACCAGTTTTTGCGCCATTTGCAGCGCACGCGTTTGTTGCTGCATGTGGTCGACATGGCCCCGTTTGACGACGCAGTTGACAACGTGGCGCAAGCCAAAGCCATCGTCAATGAGTTGAAAAAATACGACAAGGCCTTGTACGACAAGCCGCGCTGGCTGGTGCTCAACAAGCTTGACATGGTGCCCGTTGAGCAACGTGCGGCGCTGGTAAGAGACTTTGTCAAGCGTTTCAGGTTCAAGGGGCCAGTGTTTGAAATCTCGGCGTTGACGCGTGAAGGCTGCGAGCCGCTGATCAAGGCGGTGTACAAGCACATCAGCGCGCAGCAAAAGCTAGAGCAGGCGCCCGAAGTGGTGGATCCGCGCTTTGCAGCCGATGCAGATCCGCTCTGAATACTATTTAAACAATAGCTGTCTGCGCTTATATAACAAGGGCTAGAGCCTGAAAATGCTTGATAAATTTGATGCCGCTATTTTGCGTGACGCACGCCGTGTTGTCGTCAAGGTGGGCTCCAGTCTGGTGACCAACGAGGGCCGTGGGCTCGATGAAGCGGCCATTGGCGAATGGTGTCGGCAAATGTCGGCCCTGGTGCGCCAGGGGCGCGAGGTCATCATGGTCTCCAGTGGGGCGGTGGCCGAAGGCATGAAGCGCCTGGGTTGGAACGCGCGCCCAAAAGAAATCCATGAACTGCAAGCCGCCGCGGCCGTCGGGCAAATGGGGCTGGCGCAGATGTACGAAACCAAGCTGCGTGAAAACGGTCTGGGCAGCGCGCAGGTGCTGCTTACTCACGCCGACCTTGCCGACCGCGAGCGCTACCTCAACGCCCGTTCAACCTTGCTGACGCTGCTCAAGCTCGGTGTGCTGCCGGTCATCAACGAAAACGACACCGTGGTCAATGACGAAATCAAGTTTGGCGACAACGACACCCTGGGTGCGCTGGTGGCCAACCTGGTGGAAGCCGACGCGTTGGTGATCCTGACCGACCAAAAAGGACTCTACAGCGCCGATCCGCGCAAAGACCCGACCGCAACATTTGTCCATGTGGCGCAGGCGGGTGACCCGGCGCTGGAGGCCATGGCCGGCGGCATTGGTTCCAGTCTGGGGCGCGGCGGCATGATCACCAAAATTCTGGCAGCCAAGCGCGCGGCCGGCTCTGGCGCCTCCACGGTGATTGCCTGGGGGCGCGAACCCGACGCCCTGCTGCGGCTGTGCCAGGGCGAGCCGATCGGCACCCTGCTGATCGCACCGACTCTAAAGACGCAGGCGCGCAAACAATGGATTGCCGATCACCTGCAACTCAAGGGCTCGGTCAGCGTAGACGCTGGCGCGGTCGACAAATTGCGCAGCGGTGGCTCCAGCCTGCTGCCGATCGGCATGACCCGTGTGGAAGGCGATTTTTCGCGCGGCGACGTCATCGCCATCCGCGCACCCGGCGGCGGTGAGATTGCCCGTGGTCTGGCCAACTACGCCAGTGCCGAGGCGCGCCTGATCTGTCGCAAACCCTCCAACCAGTTCGAAAAGCTGCTGGGTTACGCCGCCGAACCCGAGATGGTGCACCGCGATAACCTGGTGCTCAGCCGCTGAGGCTGCAGCCCGGTTATTTTTTCATTGCCCGCACAATATCAGCAACAGAACTTGCTGCTGTATTGGCGTCGCAGGCACCCTGGCGGGCAAACACACGCGCGTGAGGTGACGGCTGGTTGTCATTGAGCGCGCGCCATTGCGGATTGGCGACGACGCGCCACTGACCGTCACTTTGCGTGCGGGCGTAGCTCTTGACTTCGCCTTTGGCGCAAAGAATGCCCTCATAAAACGCCGTGATGGCGCCACTGTCACTGCGCGCCACAACCACATAGCGCACGATTCCGTCAGGGGTGATGCTGAGGGTGGCTGGGTCGATGCCGAATTTGAGCGTCACATAGTGCGGCATGTCCAGCGGCAAAAGTTTTTCCGGGTTGAATGCTGGCGGCGCAGGCGCCTCGGACTCTTTCCAGTCGGGGTTGTCAAGCGCACTTTGCGCGTGCGCACTGGGCGCGCCAAGCAACAGTGCCAGCATGACATGCACGGCAAAGGCCAGGCGGGAAAAGGATTTAGCGCGCATGTTCACCTCCGGCGGGTACGTCTAATGGGTAGGTGGCACCCGGGGGCAGTTCAAATGTGGCATCGGGCATGTCGGTGCTGTTGCCGTCGGGCAAGAGCGGGCGGATGCCCTGGCGCAAAAACCGGTTGCGCTGCTCGTTGCGCGGGATAAAGCGCGACAGTTCGGTCAGCGCCGACACATAGACCTCGCGCTTGAACTCGACCACCGCGTCAAGTGGCACCCAATAGTCATTCCAGCGCCAGGCGTCAAACTCAGGGTGGTTGGTGGCGCGCAGGTTCAAATCCCAGTCGTGTCCGACCAGCTGCAGCAAAAACCAGATCTGTTTTTGGCCCTTGTAAAAACCGCGTGAATCGCGGCGGATGAAACGGTCTGGCACCTCATAGCGCAACCAGTCACGGGTGCGGGCCACAATGCGAACGTGCTCGCGCAGCAACCCAACTTCTTCATGCAGCTCACGGATCATGGCCTGTTCCGGGGTTTCCCCCCGATCGATACCACCCTGCGGAAACTGCCACGAATGCGTACGGATACGCTTTCCCCAAAACACCTGATTTTTCTGGTTGAGCAGGACGATGCCGACATTCGGCCTGAAGCCGTCTCGGTCGAGCATAATCAAACCCCAATTTTTAAATTGGTTCGATTATGCACAGCGTTTGAATTGCATCAAGAGAAACAACCCTGATATCGCCCCGGATTTGCCGCCATGAAAGCCTCCCAGTTCTTTATTTCCACCCTCAAAGAAGCCCCCGCCGACGCCGAAGTGGTCAGTCACAAACTGATGATGCGTGCGGGCATGATCAAAAAGCTCGGTGCCGGCATCTACACCCTGATGCCCATGGGCCTGCGCGTGGTCAAAAAGGTGGAATCCATCGTGCGCGAAGAAATGAACCGCGCCGGTGCGGTCGAACTCACCATGCCCGTCATCCAGCCCGCCGAGCTGTGGCAAGAGACCGGCCGCTTTGACAAGATGGGCCCGGAGCTGCTGCGCATCCGTGATCGCCACAGCAACGACTTTGTCGTGCAACCGACCAGCGAAGAAGTGGTGACCGACATTGCGCGCCAGGAAATCCGCAGCTACAAGCAGTTGCCGAAAAACTTTTACCAAATCCAGACCAAGTTTCGCGACGAACGCCGTCCGCGCTTTGGCCTGATGCGCGGGCGTGAATTCATCATGAAAGACGCCTACAGCTTTGACCGTGACCAAGCCGCCGCCAAGGCCAGCTACCAGGTGATGGCAGCCGCCTACCGGCGCATTTTTGACCGCTTTGGCCTGCGCTACCGCGCGGTGGCGGCCGACAGCGGCGCGATTGGTGGTGACTTGAGCGAGGAATTTCAGGTGATTGCTGCCACCGGTGAAGATGCCATCGTCTACTGCCCGGGCAGCGACTACGCCGCCAATATGGAAAAGGCCGAAGCGCTGGCGCCAGCAGGCCCGCGCCCAGCGGCAACGCAACCAATGGTCAAGACGCCGACGCCGGGAAAGAGCACTTGCGCCGACGTGGCCGAGCTGCTCGGCTTGTCGTTGGCGCAGACGGTTAAATCGCTGGTGCTGGCCACCGACACACTGGGCGAAAAGGGTGAAATCGTCAAGACGCAAGTCTGGCTGCTGCTGCTGCGCGGCGACCACGACATGAACGAGGTCAAGGTCAACAAGCTGCCCGGTCTGGCGGCGTTCCGCTTCGCCAGCGTGCCCGAAATCGTCGACCACTTTGGCTGTGAGCCGGGTTACCTGGGGCCACTGAACCTGAAAAAACCAGTCAAACTGGTGGTGGATCGCGAGGTAGCGGTGCTGGGCGACTGGGTCTGCGGTGCCAATGAAGCGGACTACCACCTCACCGGCGTCAACTGGGGTCGCGACCTGCCCGAACCCGATGCGGTCGCTGACCTGCGCAATGTGGTCGCTGGCGACGCATCGCCCGACGGCCAAGGCGCGCTGGCGATTGAGCGCGGCATTGAAGTCGGCCATGTGTTCTACCTGGGCACCAAATACAGCCAGGCCATGAAAGCGACCTTTCTGGACCAGAACGGCAAGCCGCAATTCATGGAAATGGGCTGCTACGGCATCGGCATCACCCGCCTGCCTGCGGCCGCCATTGAGCAAAACCATGACGAGCGCGGCATCATCTGGCCCGACGCGCTGGCGCCGTTTACCGTGGTGATCTGCCCGATCAACGCGGAGCGCTCGCCCGAGGTCAAGGCGACCGCCGAGCGACTCTACGCCGAACTGCTGGCTGCGGGGGTGGACGTGCTGCTGGATGACCGCGGCGAGCGACCGGGCGCGATGTTTGCCGACTGGGAACTCATCGGTGTGCCGCACCGCATCAACGTGGGCGACCGCGCGCTGAAAGAAGGCAACGTCGAATACCAGCATCGCCGTGACGCAGCGGCCAGTGCCGTGCCGGTGGCGGATATCGTGGTCCGGTTGTTGGCCAAACTGAAGGCGTAAGACCCGTGCTTGTATTGAGGCTGCACGCGCTGCAATGACTTTGCATCGACGTGGTTTTTTATCAGACGTTTTAGCCCTCTCGCCCTTTATTTTAGGGTGTGGGCAGCTCTTTTTATCAGAGCAAGTATGGGCTGGGGCGCAGGTTGAAGAGCCGCTGATTGATTCGGTGCGCACGGCGCTGGGTTCGGCCATTGCCAACCAGGCGCCACCGGTGCCTGAGTTTGCCGACACCGAATCGCGGCTGGCGTATCTGCGCTGGCTCGGCGCGATGAGCGAACGCCTGAAAAAGAAGAAACCCGACTGGGCGACACGCAAGGAGTTTTTGCAAACGGTGTGGTACGAGTCCAAACGCGCCGGGCTGGAGGTGTCGTTGGTGCTGGGCTTGATCCAGGTAGAAAGCAACTTCCGCAAATACGCTGTCAGTCGGGTCGGCGCGCGCGGCTACATGCAGGTCATGCCGTTCTGGACGCGCGTGATTGGTGACGGTGACGCAGCCAAGCTGTTTCACATGCAGATGAACCTGCGCTTTGGTTGCGTCATCCTGCGCCACTACCTCGATCGCGAAGGTGGCAACTTGTTCATGGCGCTGGGGCGTTACAACGGCTCGCGCGGCAAGGCCACCTACCCGGACGCCGTTTTCCGGGCACAACGGGCTTGGCATCATCCGGTGGGCTGACGCGCCAGCCGGTGGGCGAGGGCGTTACTCAGGAGGCAGTGGCGCCCAGCAGGGTTTGCAGTTCGCCGCTTTCGTACATCTCCATCATGATGTCCGAGCCGCCGATGAATTCGCCCTTGAAGTAAAACTGCGGGATGGTCGGCCAGTTGCTGTATTCCTTGATGCCTGCACGAATGGCATCATCTTCCAGAATGTTCACCGTTTTGATGGTCTTGGGGTCAACGCCGCAGGCTTTCAGTATCTGTACTGCACGGCCTGAAAAGCCGCACTGCGGAAAGTTGGCCGTGCCTTTCATGAACAGCAAAATGTCGTTGTGTTTGACCAGGTCGTTGATGCGTTGTTGTGTGTCGCTCATGCTGAAAATTCCAAAGGTGAAAAACAGGCTGGATTATTTCATTTTTACTGCTTCACTCTGATCTTTGACCCTGCTGTGGACAGGGTCTGCGCGTTGGTCAGTAATGCGGCGGCAAGTCGTCGCGCAGGTTGCGTGTTGGTGCCGGGCCGGCTTCGGGTGCCTGCTGGCGCAGCCAGCGCAGCTCTTGCAGCAGCAGATCGATCTGATTTTGCTGGCGGGTGACGATCTGGTCGAGCTGGTCCAGCGCATCGTCCATGAAACTGGCCTTGATTTCGAGGTTGGTCAGGCGTTGGTCGGTGTCGTCAGGGGCGGGCATCTGGGAATCCGGTTGAATAAAAGATCAGGACGAAGCGGTTGACGGGCTGCGCCATTGGCCGCCGCTGCAGCGTTCAATGCCGGCCAAATCCTGGCGCGACTGCACTTGCCTAAAACCGGCAGCTTGCAGCAACTGGCGCACCGCTGCGGCCTGATCGTAACCATGCTCCAGCAACAGCCAGCCATTGTTGCGAAGGTGAGCAGGCGCGTGGG
>PFKL01000177.1 GCA_002784245.1 Comamonadaceae bacterium CG_4_10_14_3_um_filter_60_75 | reverse complement strand
GCCACGCCAGCGTCGCTCCAACGGCTGTCCAACTGGGCCTGGTGCGTCAGGTTCAGGCCCCAGCGGGACGCGTTGCGCAACGGGTCCGAGGGCATCCAGTCGAGTCGCGCAGAGCCACTGTAGTCTGACTCAAGGTAGCGGAACTCCGAGCCTAGGTTGACGCCGCGCTTGGTCATCACGGTTGGCGTGAGCGTGGCGTCACGGTTGGGTGCGATGTTCCAGTAGTACGGTTGGGCGATCTCAAACCCGTTAACGTTGTCCAGGCTGAGCGTGGGCGGCAGGAACCCCGATTTGCGCTGGTCGCTCAATGGGAAAGTCAGGTAGGGCACTGGCAGCAGCGGCACACCCTTGAAGCTCAGCACCGCCAGTTCGGCGCTGCCCACGTCTTCGGTATTGTCCATGCTGATTGTGCTGGCGCGCAAAATCCAGTCTGGCATCCAGTCGGCTGCGGGCAGGCGTTTGCAGGTGGTGAATGTTGCATTGCGAATGACTGCGCGCTGGTCGTCCAGAAAATCAACCCGATCGGCCTGACCGTGCGCCTCGTTGCGCAAGAACTGGTAGCTGGGCTGAATGAAAAATCCCTCAAACGCGTCAACCCGCAGCTCAAGTTGCGGGCCTGCATAGACGTTGCCGGCGCGGTTGACGCGGACCTTGCCCCGCGCGCGGGCCAGGTCGGTGGGCTGGTTGTAATCCAGATGGTCGGCGCGGATCACGATGTCGCCCCTGCGCAGCATGGCCGCACCCTCTGCCGTGGTTTCGAGATCTGTGCGCCCGGAGATACTCTGGCCGCTGACGAAGCTCGGCAATCGGCTGCGTGTCGTCGGCGCCAGCGCTTCTTGCAGAACGGTGCTTTCCTTGAGTTGCAGTGTGTTTGGCGTCCCACTGGTTTGGGCCAGACCGGTTGTCGTCAATCCAAGGCAACCCAGCGCCCCACTGCACAGGCACAGGCGCCATGAGGCCAGCAGGTCGGAGGTCAGGGAAATCATCGGAAAGACAATGCGGTGCGCTGGATCAGGGGGCCGGGATGTGTTGGGTTGGCGCGATTATCCATGAGCGGTACGGTGGCCCAAAGTTCTTTGGTCAGCGCGCTGCTGCTGAGCCAGGGCCGCACAGGCGACACAGGCGCATCGCCAGACGTGCCAGCGCCTGCCAGCTGTCGTGCGGCCAGCCCTGCACCTTCAGTCCCTTGACAATGCCGTCGACCTGGTGCGCGCTCAGCAGCAACTGTGACAGCGTTGGCGCATCCAGACGCGGCAGTGCGCGCGCAAACAGCCGCTCCTTGGTGCCCCAGACGCGTTGTTCTTTTAGTGCCATCGGCAACGGTTTACCCAGATTGATAGCGTCTTTGACGCGTTTGAGCGCGCGGATGTCTTCGGCCAGTGTGTAGTGCACCAGGACTTCGGCTTCGCCCTCGGCCTGCAGGCCGTCGAGCATGCGCTGCACCCGCACGGCCTGGCCTGAGAGCACCGCCTCAGAAAGCTTGAATACGTCGTAGCGTGCAACGTTGAGCACAGCACTTTCAATTTGCGCAAAGCCAAGCTCACCTGCCGGATACAACAACGCGAGCTTCTGAATTTCCTGATGGGCCGCCAGCAGGTTGCCTTCGACCCGGTCGGCAAAAAACTGCAGGGTGCGCTGCCCCTCTTCTCCGGCAGCGACACGCTGGCCCTGCACGGTCAGACGCTGGGCAATCCACTGCGGCAGGGCGTTGCGCTCGATCGGAGTGACTTCGATCGTCACGCCGCTTTCCAGGGCTGCAAACCAGACGCTGGACTGGGTCAGCCGATCAAGTCGCGGCAGAATCACCACCACCAGCGTGCTGTCGTTGCCTTGCGCTTGCTGTGCCAATTGTTGCAGCGCTGCGCTGCCGTCTTTGCCGGGTTTACCGCTGGGAATGCGCAGCTCCACTACCTGCTTGTCGGCAAACAGGCTCAGCGATCCGCACGCAGCCAGTGGCTCGCCCCAGTCAAAGTGGGTGCCGCTGGCGGTGTAAACGTTGCGCTCGCCAAAGCCTTGCGCACGCGCTGCCGCACGCAAGGTGTCGAGTGCCTCCTGAATCAACAGCGGCTCGTCGCCGTGCAGGGTATAGAGGCTTTTCAGACTTTTTTGCAGGTGCGCGCCGAGCAGCGATGGGTTGATTTGCATACAGCGGGCTACGACAAGCGGTAGGTTTCCAGGTGAATGCTGGTTTCGGTGTTGCTGATGCCTTTGAGCAGGCGAATGCGCTCGAGTACTTTGCCCAGCTCTTGCAGACTTTGTGCGCGCAATTCGGCCAGCAGGTCCCAGCGGCCGTTGGTGTCGTGCAGTGTGGCCACACCGGGCTCACCCAACAGGTTGGCAATCACTGTGCGGGTTTGGTTGCCTTCCACCGCGATGCTCATCCAGGCGGATATCTGGTTGTGCTGCACGTCGGGGCGCAAGCGTACGGTGTAGCCGACGATGACACCGTTGTCTTCCATCCGGCGAATGCGGTTGCTGATGGTGCCACGTGAGACCTTGAGTTTGGCTGCCAAAGCGGCCACCGTCAGGCGCGCGTCCTGGCGCAGCAGGGACAGCAGCTGTTGGTCGGTCTCATCCATGGCATGCAGTGGGCTCGGTGCAGGCAGATCAGGGCGCCGGCTTGATGGTGGCCAGGCGCCGCAAAATCTGGGCGACGATGTCGTTTTCCATGTCGCGGTACAGCAGCGCTTCTTCGGTTTCCTTGGCCAGTGCGGCGGATTCGTTGTAGCTGAAGTCGCGCTGCAACGCAATGCTGTCGCTGGGCAGCAATTCTGCGCCTTGCGGTGTGCTGGCGCTGAACCGAACGCGCAGGCGCAACTGAAATTCGCGCACTTGCCCCGACGCGTTGCTGCCCACCACCACCTTGTCGCGTTGTTCGAGCGGCATATTCAAAACCACTTGCGCTTGCGTTAACGGGGCGTCGGCGGGCAAGACCTGCACGCCTGTGCCAAACGAGCGCCGCAGCGTCTGGGCGATGGCACCACCGGGGTTGGGGTAGATGGCGATGCGGCGAAAGCCAAAGCTCTGACTGCCGCGCAACTTGAAGCCGCAAGCGCTCAAAGCACCGCTTGCGAGCACGACGGCGACCAACTTGCGACGGGATACGGCAGGCGTCATGATGGCGCCTCAGATCACCAGGTTGACGAGTCGTCCCGGCACCACGATCACCTTCTTGGGGGCCGCGCCGTTGGCGATTTTCTGGAACATCTCATGCGCCAGCGCCGCCTGTTCGATGACGGCCTTGTCGGCGCTGGCGCTGACCACGATCGAGCCGCGCAGTTTGCCGTTCACCTGCAGCATGAGTTCGATTTCATCCTGCACCAACGCGCTGGGGTCGACCTGAGGCCAAGGCGCATCCAGCAACTCACCCAACGCACCGGCGTAGCCCAGTTCAGACCAGAGCGCGTGCGCAATGTGCGGTGTGGCCGGGTACAGGCAGCGCAGCAAAATGCCAAAACCTTCGACCAGCGCCACCTGGGCGCCGCCACTGTCGGTGCTGAGCGTGGGGGCAAAAGCTTCCAGCGCGTTGATCATCTTCATTGCGCCACTCACCACGGTGTTGTACTGCATCCGCTGGTAGTCGTAATCCACCTGCTTGAGCACACTGTGAAGCTCGCGCCGCAGGGTTTTGGCCTCTTTTCCAAACTCTATGTCTTTTAGGCCTGTAGCCCTTGTTGCTACTGCGCTAGCAGCTGCAAAATCAATAGCAGTCAGTTTGACTCCGAAGTTCCACACCCGGCGCAAAAAGCGGTAGCTGCCTTCGACTGCCGCATCGTTCCACTCCAGCGTAGCCTCGGGCGGGGCGGTGAACATGGTGTACAGGCGTGCTGTGTCAGCGCCGTATTTTTCGATCAAATCCTGCGGGTCGACCCCGTTGTTTTTGGACTTGCTCATGGTGCCGATGCCCTCGTAGTCGATGGACGTGCCCACGGGCAGGCCATCGACTTCGACCTTGAGCTTGGCGCCACAGACCTTGCCCGCGTCGTCAAACACGTGCTCCACATCGGCCGGCCAGAAGTAGTCCTTGCCACCCTTGTCGGTGCGTCGGCTGTAGATGTGGTTCAGCACCATGCCTTGCGTCAGCAGTTTGGTAAAGGGTTCATCGACCTTGACCAGACCCATATCACGCATCACCTTGGTCCAGAAACGCGCGTACAAGAGGTGCAGGATGGCGTGCTCGATGCCTCCGATGTACTGATCCATCGGCATCCAGTAGTCCGCGCCCCCGGCCACCATCTGGTCGGCGTTTTTGGGATCACAGTAGCGCATGAAGTACCAGGAGCTGTCGACAAACGTGTCCATGGTGTCGGTTTCGCGCCGCGCCGGTTTGCCGCACACCGGGCAGGTGACACCGGCGTGAAACGCCTCGCACTTGATCAGCGGGTTGCCTGAGCCGTCTGGCACCAGGTCGATGGGCAACACCACCGGCAGGTCTTTTTCGGGCACGGGCACGGCACCGTGTTCAGCGCAATGGATGATCGGAATCGGCGTGCCCCAGTAACGCTGGCGGCTGACACCCCAGTCGCGCAGGCGCCAGGTAACTTTTTTCTCGCCCAGGCCCAAGGCCGCCAGATCAGCGGCCACCGCGTCGACGCAGTCTTTGAACTTCAGCCCATCGTACTTACCGGAGTTGACCGCCACACCCGCGCCTTTTTCGGCGTACCAGTCTTGCCAGGTTGTGGTGTCAAAAGCCAAGTAGGCTGGGGTATCGGTTGCGCCGGGTGACGATTTCTGCTTGCAGTCTGAGGAACCCGGCGTAAACGATGCCCCAACCGGTGCTGCCACGCCAACAACAGGCTTGATCGGCAAGGCATATTTCAAGGCAAACGCAAAGTCCCGCTCGTCATGCGCGGGCACACCCATCACCGCGCCATCGCCGTAGCTCATCAGCACGTAGTTGCCGACCCACACCTCCACCTGTTGACCCGTCAGCGGGTGCGTGACAAACAAGCCGGTGGCCATGCCTTTTTTCTCTTGCGTGGCCAGTTCGGCCTCGGTCGTGCCGCCTTGGGCGCATTCCTGCAGGAACGCGGTCAACCCCAGGTTGCTGGCCGCAGCGTGCAAAGCCAGCGGGTGTTCAGCGGCCACGGCGCAGAAGGTCACGCCCATGATGGTGTCCACACGGGTGGTAAAGACGTACATCTTGCCGTCGCCGATCAGCGCACCGTCAGCCGCCTTGATGTCATGGGTGAAGGCAAAGCGCACGCCTTCACTCTTGCCAATCCAGTTTTCCTGCATCAGCTTGACGCGCTCAGGCCAGCCGGGCATGTTGTCGCCGGTCACGTTGGCCAGCAGCTCGTCGGCGTACTGGGTGATGGCCAGGTAATAGCCGGGAATTTCGCGCTTTTCGACCACCGCACCAGTGCGCCAGCCCTTGCCGTCAATCACCTGCTCGTTGGCCAGGACGGTCATGTCCACCGGATCCCAGTTGACGACCTGGGTCTTGCGGTAGGCGATGCCTTTTTCCAGCATCTTCAAAAACAGCCACTGGTTCCACTTGTAATACTCGGGCGTGCAGGTGGCTACTTCGCGGCTCCAGTCGATGGCCAGGCCCATGGCCTGCATCTGCTGCTTCATGTAGGCAATGTTCTCAAACGTCCATTGGGCCGGCGGCACACCATTTTTCAGCGCGGCGTTCTCGGCAGGCAGGCCAAACGCATCCCAGCCCATCGGCATCAACACGTTGTAGCCCTGCATGCGCAGCTGGCGGGTGAGCATGTCGTTGATGGTGTAGTTGCGCACGTGCCCCATGTGCAGCTTGCCGCTGGGGTAGGGCAACATGGAGCAGGCGTAGAACTTTTTCTTCGGCTTGCCGTTGACGTCCACAGCGTTTTCAGTCACACGGTAGGCATCCAGCGCGCGCCAGTGGGCTTGGGCAGCGGGTTCAACGTCAAGGTGGTTGTATTTTTCTTGCATGGCGGTCAGGGGCGCGGCTTGTGCAGTCGCAGGGGCGTGAAACAGAAAGTGATTTTAGGGTTTGGACACGATTGGGCTAGCGTGTGGGCCAGATCCGGTCGGTGCAGCGGCGTCGGCGACAAAACCAATGCGGTTCAAACCGGCTTTTTGTGCGGCACCCATCACCTCAACAACCCGGCCATACGGCACAGCCTTGTCGGCACGCAGTTGCACCTCGGTCTCGGGCGCCGCTTGCTGACTTGCGCTGAAGCGCTGCGCCAGTTCCTCCAGGGACACTACCTTGTCGTTCAGAAAGGCTTGCCCCTGGGCATCCACCACAACCGTGATGAATTTGGGCGTGTCACTGGCACGGGCGGCATCGCTGTGCGGCAGGTCCAGCTTGATCGAGCTGGCGAGTAAAGGCGCGGTGATGATGAAAATCACCACCAGAACCAGCATCACGTCGATCAGCGGTGTCATGTTGATGTCGCTCATCGGCTGGGCGTTGGGCGTGCGGTCCAGGCGGCCAAAAGACATGGTGGCGTGCTCGCGTTCAGCGCTGGGCTTGGGTGTTTTGCAGCAACTCACGCAAGTCGCGCGCAAATCCTTCCAGGTCGGCTTCAATGCGCGCCACCACCCGCCCCATCACGTTGTAGGCCAGCACTGCGGGGATCGCTACCGCCAACCCGGCAGCGGTCATGATCAGCGATTCGCCGACCGGGCCCGATATTTTGTCGATCGTCACTTGCCCGGCGCTGGCGATGCCAATCAGCGCGTGGTAGATGCCCCAGACCGTGCCCAGCAGACCGACAAACGGCGCGGTGGCGCCTACGGTGGCCAGTAAGACCTGGCCGTGTTGCAGTTTGGTCAGAGACAGATGCAAGGCGTTGCGCAGCACGCGGGTTAGCTGGGTTTGCGTGCCGCCGGCGCTGGCGAGCGTCTGGCTTGCTTCTATCTTAGAAGCTGCTACCATAGGCAAAACAAGGGCTTCACGGTCAAATGCCTTGATTTTTTGGGTGGCCTCGGCAACATCTTTGGATTGCCAGAATGCAGCAATACAACGCGCCACGTCGGCGCTGGCACGCCGCAGTAACCACGACTTCCAGAGGATCATCACCCAACTGCCGACCGACATGGACAAAAGCAACAAGGCAACACCACGTGTCAGCATGTCGCCTTGCCAGAACAGCTGGGCCAGGTTCATTTCAAGTTCAGGACGTCGGCCATGTCAAACAGCCCGGACTGGCGGCCATGCAAAAAGCGCACGGCGCGCAAGCTGCCGTCGGCGTAGGACACCCGGCTGCCAGATTTGTGGCTGATCTCGATGCGCTCGCCGGTACCGGCAAACAGCACGGTATGGTCGCCCACGATGTCGCCGCCACGAATGGTCGCAAAGCCGATGGAAGACGGGTCACGCTCACCCGTGACGCCCTCTCGCGCGTAGACGGCGCAGTCCTTCAGGTTGCGACCCAGCGCATCGGCGATGACCTCCCCCATCTTGAGCGCTGTGCCCGAGGGTGCATCGACCTTGTGCCGGTGGTGTGCTTCGATGATTTCGATGTCATAGCCGGTGTTGAGCGCTTTGGCGGCCATCTCCAGCAGTTTCAGCGTGACGTTGACGCCGACGCTCATGTTTGGCGCCATCACGATGGCGATGTCGTTGGCCGCAGCAGCGATTTCAGCTTTTTGGGCGTCAGAAAAACCAGTGGTGCCGATCACCAGATTGACCTTGAGCGCCTGGCAGATTTTCAGGTGCGCCAGCGTACCCTCAGGGCGGGTGAAGTCAATCAGTGCATCAGTGTTGCTCAGGGCCTGGTGCAAGTCAGCAGTGATGGCCACCCCGCTGCTGAGGCCTAAAAACGCAGCGGGATCGACCCCCACGCCAGGGCTGGTTGCGACATCCAGGGCGCCGCTGAGCAGGCAGTCGTCGGCCTTGCAGACGGCTTCAATGAGCATGCGACCCATGCGCCCGCTGGCGCCAGCAACACAGATTCGATGCACAGGGGATGCGGTCATGGCGGTGGCTTATTGGGCAGCAGGTGATTCGAGCGGTGGGTAGCTGGTCGGCAGGGCAGGCAACGGGTTGGCGGGTGCAGCAGAAGTGGTTTTGGCGCTGGCTTTCAGGCTCTCTTCTGACATTTCCAGCACGGGTACCGTGCCAACGCTGCGGCCCGAGTCGAGCGAGGCGACAAATTCGGCTTCGGTGGGCAACTCGTCGGCTTCAATGCGAGCGAGGACATCTTCCTTGAAGAAAACACTGACGCGGCGTGATTGCGGCGCAACGCCCTGCCTCTTGAAGGTAAACACGTAGTCCCAACGGTCGGCGTGAAAGATACTGGTGAGCAGTGGGGTGCCGAGGATATTCTTGACCTGATTGCGGCTCATGCCCGGTTTGATCGCAGTCGCCTGCTCGCGTGAAACAAAATTGCCTTGCACGATATCGATCTTGTACGGTGTAACAACGCTGACCAGACGGTTGCTGGCGTGGTCCACACTGCTGCAGGCCGATAGCGCCGTCAGGCTGACAGCGACCACAGTCAAAGAGAGGCAACGATCGGGAATTTCAAACATGAAGCAGGCCGCAACGATATGATCAGTACATTGTACCGGCAGCATCCCGGACTGAGACGTGAGACTTTTCCTGGTGAACGGCAACTGGACCAAGCGGCATGACCAAAATTGACGAACTCAAGAGCACCGGCCTGAAGGCGACTTTACCGCGGCTGAAAATCCTGGAAATCTTCCAGACCGGCGTGCAGCGGCATATGACCGCCGAGGACGTTTACAAGGTGTTGATGCAGGAGCGCTCGGACGTTGGTCTGGCCACTGTGTACCGCGTGCTGGCGCAATTTGAGCAGGCCGACATCTTGTGTCGCAGCCACTTCGAGAGCGGCAAGGCGGTTTATGAACTCAACGAAGGTCAGCACCATGACCACCTGGTGTGCCTGGACTGTGGTCGTGTTGAGGAATTCTTTGACGCCCAGATTGAAAAACGGCAAAACGAGGTCGCGCGGACCAAAGGGTTTGAAATCGCCGATCACGCTCTGAGCCTGTATGCGCATTGCACCCGCGAAGGCTGTCAGTATCGTTCGGCACAGGGCGATTGACAGCGGGTTGTTGCGCTGCGAGTCCTTAAGATGACTCGCTCATCGCCTTGCGGTGGCGTTCGACGAATTCCTTGTAGGTATCGACGCCACGAATTTGCAAGATGGTGTTGCGTACGGCGGCTTCCACCAGCACAGCAATGTTGCGTCCCGCCACCACCTGAATGACCACCTTGCGTACCGGCACGTCCAGCACATCCTGCGTCAGCGGCTCGTAGGGGATGCGTTCGTATTCGCGCTCCATCGTTTCGCGGCGCACCAGGTGGACGATCAATTGCAGCCGTTTGCGCCGGCGCACTGCGGTTTCGCCAAAGATGCAGCGGATATCGAGCAGCCCGATGCCACGCACCTCCAACAGGTTTTGCAGCAACTCAGGGCAGCGGCCCTCGATGGTGTTCTGGTTGATACGGTACAGGTCGACCGCGTCGTCGGCCACCAGTCCATTGCCACGCGAAATCAACTCCAGGCCAAGTTCGCTCTTGCCCAGCCCGGACTCGCCGGTGATCAGCACACCCAGACCCAGAATATCCATGAAGACCCCGTGCATTGAGCAGCGGTCAGCAAAATGCTTGGACAGGTAGGCGCGCAAAACGTCAATCACATAGGCCGACGATCCGGCCGTGGCAAACATCGGTATCTGCGCGCGTTCACACATCGACATCAATGCTTCGGGCGCCGCCTGGCTGTCAGCCAGAATCAGTACCGGCGGCTCCAGCGTGACGATGCGGGCAATGCGGCGTGAGCAGTCTTCGGGCGTGGCGTTGGTCAGGTAGGCCACCTCGCGCTCACCCAGAATCTGTACCCGATAGGGGTGGATGTAATTTAAATAGCCGACCAGGTCAGCGCCAGAGCGCGCCGCCCGCACTGCGACCTCATCGAAACGCCGCTCTGACGCGCCCAGACCAGCGACCCATTCCCACCTTAACGTGGCGCGAAACGCCTCAAACAAAACGTCGGCGCTGATGACGGTGGGTTTCAAAAGCTTCCCTTGCGTGCGAGCCTGGCCAGGCAGGTATCAGCTTGGTTGGACCGACTGCCAACCAGTGATCAGGCTGTGCAGTGCCGCGGCGTTGGCGCATCCCAGCAGTTGATCGCGTAGCGCGGTGTCGCTGAGCATCTCGGCGATTTCAGAAAGGATCTCCAGGTGCCGCTGCGTCGCCGCTTCCGGTACCAGCAAGAAAATCATCAACGCCACCGGCTGCTCGTCTGGCGCCTCAAAGCCGATCGGTGTGGCCAATTGAAACACCGCTGCCATGGGCGATTTCAGACCTTTGATACGGCCGTGCGGAATGGCCACGCCGTGCCCCAACCCGGTGGAGCCCAGGCGCTCGCGCGAAAAAAGGCTGTCGGTTACCAGAGCACGGCTCAGACCATGCAGGTTTTCGAACAGCAGGCCGGCTTCTTCAAAAGCCCTTTTCTTGCTGGAAACGTCCACTTGAACAAGGACGTGCTCAGTGGTCAGGATGGAGGCGAGTCGGTTCATAAATTGGGCGGAATTATGCTCTCTGAAATCCGGACATAAAAGAAAGCCGCTCGCACCAGCGGGCGGCTTGGCCACAAGTTTAATTTACATCAGGCGTTTCGGTGCGTCGTGATGGTGGGATTGCAGGCGGTCTTTGTGGCGCACCACCTGACGGTCGAGCTTGTCGACCAATTCGTCAACCGCTGCGTACAAGTCTTCGTGGGCGCTTTCGGCAAACAAGTCAATGCCCTTGACCCTGATGTTGCATTCCGCTTTTTGTCTGAGTTCCTTCTCCTTGAGATTTTCCAACGTTAACAGCACCTTGATGTCCACAACTTGGTCAAAGTGGCGCTTGATGCGATCGAGCTTGGTCGTTACATACGTCCGCAGCGACGGGGTAACTTCAAGATGGTGACCACTGATCGTCAAATTCATAAAAACCTCCTAAAGCGCTTGGGTGAAAAAGTCGCCAACACCCGCTGGCGACCAATACTGACTTGTCAACTCTCTGACAGCACCAACTATGCCCGCCCTCCAAGGCGATTGCAACGACTTTTGATGCTGCACTGCAATGTTATCTGGATATGTGTCACCCGCGCGAACGTCGAGATGCTGTGGCAATGCCATAATTCATCTGTTCTAACAGACGGACTCCTTACCTTGGAAAACCAACCTAGTCGGTAGCTTTCAGTCCCAAAAATGCATTCGGGATTGAAAGCCAAACCTTATCATCCCTGATGCAAAACCAAATTTGGGAACGAGCCAATGCTCAACATCTTCACACTTGCCAACGGACGCCTGTTCCAGGAAGAGATTGAATCGCTGGAGGAACTGTCGCGTTTTCAGCCGATATGGGTTGATCTGGAATCACCCACGTTGGAAGAAAAGCGCTGGATCAAGCAGTATTTCGGGCTGTCGATCCCCGAAGACGCGATGGATGAAGACATTGAGGAGTCAGCGCGTTTTTACAAGGAAGACAACGGCGAACTGCACATTCGCAGCGACTTCCTGGTTGCGGATGAGGACGAACCGCACACGGTGCGCGTCGCGTTCATCTTGAATCTGGTCAACGACGAACTCAAAAGCAAAGGCGTCCTGTTTTCGATTCACGACGAAGATGTGCCGGTATTTCGCCTGTTGCGCATGCGTGCCCGCCGCGCGCCGGGCCTGATTGAAGACGCCAAGGAAGTGCTGCTCAAGCTGTTTGATGCCGATGCCGAATACTCTGCCGACACGCTGGAAGAAATTTACGACGAACTGGAAAAAGCCAGCGCCAAGGTGCTCTCGGGCGACGTGACCGATGCCCTGGCCGGCGAAGTGCTGGCGGCGATTGCCCGCCACGAAGACATGAACGGGCGCATTCGCCGCAATGCCATGGACACCCGCCGCGCCGTGAGTTTCATGATGCGCACCAAAATGCTCAATGCCGAGCAGTTTGAGGAAGCGCGACAAATTTTGCGCGACATTGACTCGCTGGACTCGCACACTGCGTTCCTCTTTGACAAGATCAACTTCCTGATGGACGCCACCGTCGGTTTCATCAACATCAACCAGAACAAGATCATCAAGATTTTTTCAGTGGCAAGTGTGGCGTTGCTGCCACCCACGCTGATTGCCAGCCTCTACGGTATGAATTTCAAGTACATGCCTGAGCTTGACTGGTCTTTGGGCTACCCTTATGCGCTGGCTTTGATGGTGGCCAGTGCGCTGGGTCCGATGTGGTATTTCAGAAAGCGCGGCTGGCTGAAATAGCCGATGTGACGCAGAAAACCAGGTCATGAAAGTCAATGGAAAAGTAACTCGGGCAATCTGGCTCAAATCCGATGACAACTGTGTGGTGCAGGTCATTGACCAGCGGCAACTGCCGCATGCGTTTGTGGTGCTTGACCTGACCAGCGTTGACGAGGTCTGTGGTGCGCTCAAAGATATGACCGTGCGCGGCGCCGGGCTGATCGGTGCAACGGCTGGTTTTGGGATGTATCTGGCCGCCTTGGAGGCGCCCGATGCAGGTTTTGACGCCTATGTCGACCAGGCTGCGTTGCGCCTGCAGGCTACCCGACCCACCGCCGTCAATCTGGCTTGGGCGGTGCAGCGCTTGCGTGCGGCCATTGCAACGGGTGATTCACCGGCCCAAATGCGCCAGATGGCCAGGCAGGCGGCGCTGGCGCTGGCCGATGAGGACGCTGCGCATTGCCGTCGCATTGGCGAGCACGGCAAGGCGCTGATTGCCGACCTTGCCCAGCGCAAGCAAGGGCAGCGCATCAACATCCTGACCCATTGCAACGCCGGGTGGCTCGCGTTTGTCGACCACGGCTCGGCCACCGCGCCGATCTACGCGGCATTTGATGCGGGTATTGACCTGCACGTCTGGGTCGATGAAACCCGCCCGCGCAACCAAGGTGCCAGTCTGACGGCGTGGGAACTGGGCCAGCACGGCGTGCCGCACACGCTGGTTGCCGACAACACCGGCGGCCACCTGATGCAGCACGGCCTGGTCGACCTGGTCATCACCGGTGCCGACCGGGTGACCCGCAACGGCGATGTGGCCAACAAGATTGGCACCTACCTGAAAGCCTTGGCGGCGCATGACAACCAGGTGCCGATGGTGGTGGCGCTGCCGTCCTCGACCTTTGACTTCACCATGTGTGACGGCGTCGCCAACATTCCCATTGAGGAGCGCGACGCCGACGAAGTGCGCTTGATGACGGGCAAGACGCGCCTGGGTCTCATCGAGACGGTACAGATTTGTCCTGATGCCACAGTGGCGCGCAACTGGGGTTTTGATGTGACGCCGGCCCGTTTGATCAGCAAGCTGATTTGTGAGCGTGGCATCTGCGATGCCAACGAGGCTGCCATCCTGTCGTTGTTCCCCGAGGAGGGCTGAGATGGCAGAGTCGGCTGCCGATGGCGTCATCAAGTATCGCAGTCAGCGTGTCGCCGCTGTCGTGTCAACCTCGCCTGAGCTCGTGCAACTCGACCTCGCCCGCACAGTGTTGTTTGACCTGGGGCTGATCGGTGTCAACGCGCAGGGCGTCGGCTACGGCAATGTCAGCGTGCGCACCGAGGGCAGCCAGTTTGTCATTTCCGCCAGCGCCACCGGCGGCTTGCGCGCGCTGACGCTGGCGCACTATTGCCATGTCACCTCGTTTTCGGTCGACGACAACAGCGTTTGTTCGCGTGGCGCGCTGGAGGCTTCATCAGAATCCATGACACACGGTGCCATCTACGCTGCCGACCGCCGGGTGCGTTGTGTCATGCATGTTCACAGTAGAGCGCTGTTTGCTGCGTTGCTGCAGCAAGACGCCCTGCATACCGCCGCTGACGTAGCCTACGGCACACCTTCCATGGCGCGGGCTGTGTTGCGACTGGTCGCCCAGCAAAGTGAGTTGCCGGTCATATTTGCGATGGCCGGTCACGATGAAGGTGTGGTGGCCTACGGTGCCGACGTGGTGTCGGTACAAGCCGTGCTTGTTGACTCTTTTGAACGGAGCATCTCTCATGAACCAGATCGGCATCATCGGCGGTAGCGGCCTTGACAACCCGGACATTCTTGAAAACCAGCGTGACCTCGAAGTCAGTACTGTCTGGGGTGCGCCGTCGGCGCCGCTGAAAATAGGGCAGGTTGCAGGTGTTGACGTGGTGGTGCTAGCGCGCCATGGCAGCGCGCATACCTTGCCTCCCAGCCAGGTCAATTACCGCGCCAACATTCAGGCGCTCAAGGATGCCGGGTGTAGCCACATTCTGGCGACCACGGCGGTGGGTTCTTTGCGTGCAGAAATCGGGCGCGGCCACTTGGTGATCATTGACCAGTTCATCGACTTCACCAAGCAGCGCAGGATGAGTTTTCACGAATCGTTTGAGCCCCACCACCCGGTGCACGCGCCGATGGCCGATCCATTTGACGCCGGTTTGCGCGCGGCCTTGATTGCCAGTTGCAAAGACCTTCGCTTTGACTTTCACCCAAAAGGCACGGTGGTAACGATCGAGGGACCGCGCTTTTCAACGCGCGCTGAATCAAATATGTTTCGCAGCTGGGGTGCCGACATCATCAACATGTCAATCGCCACCGAAGCGGCGCTGGCCAATGAAGCGGGACTACCCTATGCCGCCGTGGCGATGAGTACTGACTATGACTGCTGGAAGACCGACGAAGCACCGGTCACTTGGGCGGCCATCCTGAAAGTGTTCAACAGCAACGCGCAAAAGGTGACGCGCTTGCTGGTGGACACCATCACCCGCATCGCGCAGTCCAGCCGCTGACGCGCTGGACCGCCAGGCCGCGAATTTATTTGTTGCGCAGTTCGCGACGCAGAATTTTGCCAACTGGCGACTTGGGCAATTCGGTGCGGAATTCAATCACCTTGGGCTGCTTGTAGCCAGTGAGGTTTTCTTTGCAGTAAGCGCGCACTTGCTCTTCGGTCAGGTCCGGGTCTTTGCGTACGATTACCAGCTTGACCGCTTCGCCAGATTTTTCATCCGGTACGCCGACGCAAGCACATTCCATGATGCCCTCCATCTGCGACACAACGTCTTCGAGTTCGGTCGGGAACACGTTGAAACCGCTGACAAGGATCATGTCTTTTTTGCGATCGACGATCTTGAAGAAGCCGCGCTCGTCCATCACACCAATGTCACCTGACTTGAAATAGCCATCAGGCGTCATGACCTTGGCCGTTTCATCAGGGCGCTGCCAATAACCAGCCATGACCTGCGGGCCTTTGATGGCGATCTCACCTGCCTGACCCTGTGCAACCTCGTCGCCGTTGTCGTCGAGCAGCTTGAGCCAGGTGTTGGATACCGGGATGCCAATCGAGCCTGAATACGCGGTGACGGTGATCGGGTTGGAGGTGGCAATCGGCGATGTTTCGCTCAAACCATAGCCTTCGCAAATGGCACAGCCTGTTTTTTCAAACCACAGCTTGGCTACCGCGCTTTGCACTGCGGTACCACCACCGGCAGAAACCATCAAATTTTTCCAGTTCACTTTGCTGAAGTCGGGGTGGTTGGCCAGGCCATTGAACAAGGTGTTGACCGCTGGGAATACGTGCACCTTGTGCTTGGCCAGCTCACCCAGCAAGGCTGGAAAGTCGCGCGGATTGGGTATCAAAATCAGCTTGCCACCCATGCGCAGCGACTGCATCATGTTTACGGTAAAGGCAAAGATGTGATAGAGCGGCAGTGCACAAACACTGTTGACTTGCTCGTCGGCCGGGACTTTTTTGAGTGCCGGCTGGAACCAGGCGTCGGACTGCAGGAGGTTGGCCACCAGGTTGCGCTGCAACAGCACGGCGCCCTTGGAGACGCCGGTGGTGCCGCCGGTGTACTGCAGCACGGCCACGTCGTCGGGCTTGATGGCGGTTTTCTTCAAGCTGCCACTACCGGCCTTCGCCAGCGCCGCATTGAAACGAACGGCGTTGGGCAGGTTGTAGGCTGGCACCATTTTCTTGACGTTGCGCACCACGTAGTTCACCAGTGAGCCCTTGAGCAAACCCAACTGATCGCCCATGGCGCAAAGAATCACATGCTTGACGGGCGTGGCTGCAATGCATTTTTCAAGTGTCGCAGCAAAATTCTCCAGAATGATGATGACTTTGGCGCCCGAATCCTTGAGCTGATGCTCCAGTTCACGCGCGGTGTACAGCGGGTTGACGTTGACCAGTGTGAACCCGGCGCGCATGATGGCCATGACCGCAATCGGGTACTGCATTACATTGGGCATCATGACCGCGACCCGGTCACCCCGCACCAGCCCCAGGCCCTGCAAATAAACGCCAAAGGTCTGGCTGATCTCGTCGACCTGCGCGTAGGTCAGCTCCTTGCCCATGAAGCTGTAAGCACTGCGACCGCCGAAATTCTTGAAGCTTTCTTCCATCATGTCGACAATGGACGCGTAGTGGTCGACGTCGATGTCTGCCGGCACGCCTTCAGGGTAACTCTTTAGCCAGATGCGCTCGCTCATGGTTGTAACTCCAGTTTTGATTAGATCGGACGATTCTCGCGATTTTGTCAGGTTTTGTAAGCTGTGTTTTCCCTAATGAAGCCTAGAGAAAAGCCTCCAAAACTGCAGGCAGTAGTGGAGGCTTTCAGCTTGATTCTGCGGCGCAGCACCGCGTTGGCCTGATTGGACTCAGGCTCTCAGCACCGTCAGCACCTCATCGAGCATCTTTTTGGCATCGCCAAACAACATGCGGTTGTTTTCTTTGTAGAACAGCGGGTTGTCGACACCGGCGTAGCCGCTGGCCATCGAGCGCTTCATCACAATGCTGGTTTTGGCTTTCCAGACCTCGAGCACCGGCATACCGGCGATCGGGCTGGTCGGGTCGTCTTGCGCTGCCGGGTTGACGATGTCGTTGGCGCCGATGACGATGGCGACATCGGTGGTGGGGAAGTCGTCGTTGAGTTCGTCCATCTCAAACACCACGTCGTACGGCACCTTGGCCTCCGCCAGCAAAACATTCATGTGGCCCGGCATGCGTCCGGCCACCGGGTGAATGCCAAAGCGCACATTGACGCCCTTGTCGCGCAGCACTTTGGTGATCTCAAATACCGTGTGCTGGGCTTGCGCTACCGCCATGCCGTAACCCGGCACCACAATCACGCTCTTGGCCTCACGCAACAGCTCTGCCGCCTCGGTGGCGTTGACCGGTACGACCTCACCGGCAGGTTGCACAGCACCCCCGCCCGCCGGAGCAGCGCTGGTGGTGCCAAAGCCGCCGGCAATCACGCTGATGAAGCTGCGGTTCATGGCGTTGCACATGATGTACGACAGAATCGCGCCGCTGGAGCCCACCAGTGCACCGACCACAATCAGCAAGTCGTTGTTCAACATGAAGCCGGTGGCCGCTGCAGCCCAACCGGAATAGCTGTTGAGCATCGACACTACCACCGGCATGTCGGCACCGCCAATGGCCATCACCATGTGGATACCGAACAGCAGTGCGATGACCGTCATGATGATGATGGGCATGGTGCCAGCTTGAACCGTTTCCGCGCCCATGAACACGCCACCAAAATAAATCACCGCCAGCAAACCGGCCAGATTCAGCCAATGGCGTCCGGGCAACAGCACCGGGTTGCCACCGATGCGGCCGGACAATTTGCCAAAGGCAATGACCGAGCCCGAGAGCGTGACCGCACCGATGAAGATGCCGATGTAGATTTCCAGCTCGTGGATGGTTTTGGCAGCGCCCTCAAAACCGTGGGTGGCCGTGGGGTCGACAAAAGTGGCAAAACCCACCAGCACCGCCGCCAGACCCACCATGCTGTGCATGAAGGCCACCAATTCGGGCATTTGCGTCATCTGCACGCTGCGCGCCAGATACAAGCCGATGCTGCCGCCGATCACCATCGCGCCGACGATCCAGGCGTAGCCGCCGCTGTTGACTTGCGGCCCAAACACGGTGGCCAGCACGGCAATGGTCATGCCGATCATGCCGAACAGGTTACCGCGGCGGGAACTTTCCTGGTTGGACAAACCGCCCAGGCTCAAAATGAACAAAATGGTCGCACCAATGTACGACACCGTGGCCAGACTCGAATTCATGCGTGGCTCCTCTTCTTATTTACGGAACATGGCCAGCATGCGCTGGGTAACGGCAAAGCCGCCGAACATATTGATAGCTGTCAGGGCAATCGCCACCGCAGCTATCCAGGTGATCAGGCTGTTGGGCCGATCCGCTGCGTCCATCAAGGGCGAGATTTGCACCAGCGCGCCAATGGCAATGATGCTCGATATCGCGTTGGTCACGCTCATCAGCGGCGTGTGCAGCGCGGGTTTCACATTCCACACCACCATGTAACCGACAAAGCAGGCCAGCACGAACACCGTGAAGTGCGACATGAACGCGGTGGGCGCATTGCGACCAATCAGCCAGAACAACGCTGCTGCTACCGCAAACATGATGGCCAGTTTGCCTGCGGGCATCGGCGCGCTGGGCTCACCGTGGCCGTGCGCCTTTTTGGCCGCCGGGGCGGTTGCTGGTTTAGCCGCTGCGGGTGGTGCTGCCGCGACCTTGGGCGCGGGTGCTGGCCAGGTGATGGCACCGTCTTTGGTGACGGTCAAGCCGCGAATGGCGTCGTCTTCCATGTTGACGAAGACTTGTCCGTCTTTGGTTTTGCACAGCTCTTCCGTCAAGCGGAACAGGTTGGTGCCATAAAGTGTGGACGATTGCTTGGCCAGGCGAGAGACGAGATCGGTGTAGCCAACAATCGTCACGCCGTGTTTCACCACAGCCTGGCCGGGTTCGGTCAGTTCACAGTTGCCGCCTTGTTCAGCGGCCATGTCAACGATGACACTGCCCGGCTTCATGCTCTGCACCATTTCGGCCGTGATGAGCTTGGGCGCGGGTTTGCCCGGAATCAGCGCGGTGGTGACGATGATGTCGACCTCTTTGGCCTGCTTGGCGTACATCTCGCGCTGGGCTTTCTGGAAGCCCTCGCTCATGACCTTGGCGTAACCGCCGCCGCCGGAGCCTTCTTCTTCGTAGTCGACCTTGACAAACTCACCGCCGAGCGAGACCACCTGGTCAGCCACTTCAGCCCGAGTGTCGTTGGCGCGCACGATGGCGCCCAGACTGGCTGCGGTACCAATCGCCGCCAAGCCGGCCACGCCCGCACCAGCGATAAACACCTTGGCCGGTGGCACCTTGCCCGCGGCGGTGATCTGGCCGGCGAAGAAGCGGCCAAACGCGTTGGCCGCCTCGATGACGGCGCGGTAACCGGCCACGCCAGCTTGGGAGGTCAGCGCGTCCATCTTCTGGGCACGGCTCAGTGTGCGTGGCAGCGCGTCGATGGCCAGCACGGTCACCTTCTTGGCGGCCAGCAGTTGCATCAGGTCGGGGTTTTGCGCCGGCCAGATGAAGCTGATCAGGGTCTGGCCTTCGTGCATCAGCGCGACTTCGTCGGTCGTTGGGCCGCGCACCTTGAACACAATGTCAGACGCTTGCCACAGTGCGGCCGCGTCAGCGGCGATGTCGGCACCGGCGGCGCGGTAGGTCTCGTCGCTGCAATTGGCCAAGTCACCGGCACCGGTTTCGACCGTCACTTTGAAACCGAGTTTGATGAGCTTTTCAACGACTTCGGGCACGGTGGCCACCCGCTTTTCACCCGGAAAAATTTCGCGCGGAACACCGATACGTTGCGCGGGCACGCCCATTGGGGCTGCGGTAGCAGTACCACTTTGCATAAAGCGACTCCTCATTTTGGATTGTGTTGCTGAGCTTCAGACCTGGTGCCTGAACAGCCGCGCGAGCTTACATCAGTTTGCCCGTAGGGCTCCAGCGCCGTGTGCCCGTCTATTGATCAAGATCAAACATTCTTCCCGGATAATCCCGCCATGACACAACGATGGAAACCCAGCGCCACGGTAGCGGCAATCATTGAAAAAGACGGCAAATTCCTGCTGGTTGAAGAGCACACGCCCGAGGGTTTGCGGCTGAACAATCCGGCTGGCCACCTGGACGAAGGCGAGAGTCTGGTGGCGGGCTGCGCCCGAGAGGCGCTCGAAGAAACCATGCACCTCTTTACACCCACTTACCTCTTGGGTGCCTATATGTCGCGCTTTGTTCGCCCCGCGCGCGGGGATCGCCCGGCCGAGGACATTACCTACCTGCGTTTTGCCTTTGGCGGTGAGTTGGGCACGTTGCAACCCGGGCGCAGCCTGGACACGGGCATTGTGCGCACGCTGTGGCTCAGCCCGGATGAGATTCGTGCCAGCGCTGAGCGCCACCGCAGCCCGTTGATCGTGCGCTGCATGGAAGACCACCTGCGGGGCCAGCGCTTCCCGCTGGATCTGATTCATACCGACCCGAGCGTCTGTGGACTTCAAAAATAATAGCTGCTTGCGCTCGCTGTGAAAGCGCAAAGTCGATAAATCATGAATAAAACTAGCATACGGCGACGCATTGTTGTCGGCTTGAGCGGTGGCGTCGACTCGGCGGTCACCGCCTGGCTGCTCAAGCAACAAGGCCATGAGGTGGTCGGCATCTTCATGAAAAACTGGGAAGACGATGACGACGATGCGTATTGTTCGTCACGCCAGGACTTTCTCGATGCCGCGGCGGTGGCTGATGTGATTGGCATCGAGATCGAGCACGTCAACTTTGCCGCCGACTACAAAGATAGGGTGTTTGCCGATTTTCTACGCGAATACAGCGCCGGGCGCACACCCAACCCCGACATTCTGTGCAATGCCGAGATCAAGTTCAAAGCCTTCCTGGACCATGCCATACGCCTCGGTGCCGACAAGATCGCCACCGGTCACTACGCGCGCGTGCGCGGCGTCAGCCGTGCAGGCGATCCGCTGGACTTACTGCAAGCTCAGGGGGACGACGGGCAGTTTGAGTTGCTCAAGGGTCTGGACCCGGCCAAAGACCAAAGCTATTTTCTGCACCGGCTAAACCAGGCGCAGCTGGCCAGGACACTGTTTCCGGTCGGCGAATTGCTGAAAACCGAAGTGCGCCGCATCGCGCTGGAGATCGGCCTGCCCAACGCCAAAAAGAAGGATTCCACTGGCATCTGCTTCATTGGCGAGCGGCCGTTTCGCGATTTCTTGAACCGCTATCTGGCCAAAGAGCCCGGTCCGATCAAGAATGACAAGGGTCAAACCATCGCCGAACACGTGGGTCTGAGTTTTTACACTCTGGGCCAACGCCAGGGCTTGGGCATTGGTGGCCTGAAAGCCAAAGGCGCGCAGCGCGGCGGTGGCGACCACGCGCCGTGGTTTGTCGCACGCAAAGACATGGCAACCAACACGCTCTGGGTCGTCCAAGGGCACGACCACCCGTGGCTGCTGTCGCAGCAGTTGGCAGCAGGGCAAGCGAGTTGGGTGGCCGGCGCTGCGCCAGCGCCGCAAGCGCTGGCGGCCAAAACGCGTTACCGGCAAGCCGATGCCCCCTGCACCTTGGCCACTGTCTTGGGCGAAGATTTCGCGCTTGACTTTGCCCAAGCACAGTGGGCCGTCACCCCCGGGCAATCGGCCGTGCTGTACAACGGCGACGTATGTCTTGGCGGCGGCATCATCACCGCCAGCAGCCCGTAAATGCTCTTTTAAATAGAGCTGCTTGCGCTTTACCCATAAGGGCTATAGCCTTATTTCTTGTGTAAAACGCAAACTCAACCCATGCGCGCCAGCAGAGTTTCCATGTCCTTGAGCATGACCGCCAACGATTCTTTCTGCGTCGCGTTGGGTTGCAGGTGATCATCCATTTCCTGCTCCATGAAGCACAGTGTCATGCGCATGTAGGTGCTGTCCAGCGCCTTGCGCACGGCAGAGAACTGCTGGGCGATTTTCAGGCAAGGCTCACCCTCTTCGATCATCCGCTGCACGCCGCGAATCTGGCCTTCGGCGCGGCGCAAGCGGTTGAGCACGTCGGTGCGGGCATCTTCATTGGTCAGGACAGTCATGGCAATCTTTCAGCGTTCAGTGGCAACCAATCTGGGTTTCTGGCACGCCCAGCTTTTTCAGGATGATGCCCAGCGGACAAAAGTTGGTGAAGCCTGATTGAAACAGATTAGCCCCGACAAAAGCGGTAAAGGCCAGCGCCCACTTGCTGACAAACAGCGGGCTGCCCTCGACGCCAAGAGCGAGTGAGATCATGACAAACAAACCCGCAAAAACCATGATGTAACGTTGGACGGTCATCTTGAAACTCCTTTAATAAAAAATTACTTGTTCAGCCGGTTGATGCCCAGCAGACCCATGATGTATTTCTCGTAGATTGGCTCGGAGGTGCCTTTTTTCAACTTGCGCATGAAATACTTTTCGTAGGCAATCTTGGCCAGGTGCACCCACTTGCCCTTCTTGAACCAGTTGACGTTGCGCGGCGGGATTTGCGGCAAGGCCACAAACGCGGCACCGGTATCACCCATATCGGCCAGACACACGGCGTTCCAGGTACCCTTGGCCACGGCGGGCTTGCCCACCAGTTCGTCAGCAATGTTGTGGCAAATGGCGCTCATCATGCTCTCGATCATGTAGCCGGTCTTGGGTGTGCCGGTGGCCACGGGCGTGACTTCGACTGGCGGGATCATCACACAGACGCCCGCTGAAAAAATGTTTTTGTAGGCCTTGCTGCGCTGGAATTCGTCAATCAGCACAAAGCCGCGCGGGTTGCACAGGTTAGGCACCGCGGCCACCGCGGGCACGCCCTTGAAGGCGGGCAGCATCATGCTCAGCTTGAACGCGACTTCGTGGTCTTTGAGCACCGCCCCCTGGTCGTTGATCTCGGTGACAAACATCTTGCCTTCTTCGACCTTGGTGGTCTTGGCGTTGGTGATCCACTTGATGTGGCGGTTGCGGAACTCCGACTCCAGCATCGACTTGCTGTCGCCTACCCCGCCCAGGCCCAGGTGGCCGATATAAGGTTCGCTGGTGACAAACGTCATGGGCACCTTGCTGCGCAGTTTGCGGCGGCGCAGGTCGGTATCGACCACCATGGCAAATTCATAGGCCGGGCCAAAGCAGCTGGCCCCGGGCATGGCACCAATGACGATTGGGCCGGGGTTCTTGAGGAATTCTTCGTAGTTGGCAAAAAACTCTTGTGCATGATCCACATGACAGATCGAGTGCGTGTGACCACCGCCGCCAGACTTGAGCGGGCCAGCTCCGGGTACTTCGTCAAACGCCAGTTGCGGGCCGGTGGCGATGATCAGGTAGTCGTAGCTCAGGGTTTCGCCGTCGATCAGCGTGAGCTTGCTGCCCTGGGCGTCAATTTGGGTCACTTCCTTGGCCATGAAGCCAATCTTCTTGCGCTCCAGGTACGGCGCAATCGGTAACGTCACCGTTTCGCGGTCGCGCCAGCCCACGGCCAGCCAGGGATTGCTGGGTACAAATTGAAAGTAATCGGTCTTGTTGAGCACCGTGATGCGGTGCTCCGGGGGCAGCATTTCGCGTAACTCGTACGCAGCGGGCATGCCACCGATACCTGCACCCATGATGACGATGTGAGCCATGTCGTTGTCTCCAGATAGTTTGATTGTTAAAAGAGTCTTACCGAGGGGAAATTGACGCATCTACGCACGTCTTGCTACGTCGCCAGTACAGCGCGTAATAGAGAACCGGTATCACCACCAGCGTGAGCATGGTGGACACCAGAATGCCAAAAATCAGCGAAATGGCCAGCCCGTTGAAGATCGGGTCGTCCAGAATAAAGAACGCGCCAATCATGGCTGCCAGCCCGGTCAGCGCAATCGGCTGCGCCCGCACAGCGGCCGACGAAATCACCGCCTCTTTGAACGCCACGCCTTGCGTGACCTGCAGCTCAATAAAGTCCACCAGCAAGATGGAATTGCGCACGATGATGCCCGCCAGCGCGATCATGCCGATCATGCTGGTGGCGGTGAATTGCGCACCCAGCAATGCGTGCCCGGGCATCACGCCAATGATGGTCAGCGGAATCGGCGCCATGATCACCAGCGGGGTCAGGTAGCTCTTGAACTGCGCCACCACCAGCAGGTAAATCAAGATCAGCCCCACGCCGTAGGCGGCACCCATGTCGCGGAAGGTTTCATAAGTAATCTGCCACTCGCCGTCCCACTTGATGGCGTATTGGCGGTACGGGTCAGCGGGCTGCTGGATCCAGAATTCATCCAGCGCGCCAGCCCCTGGCAACGCCGCTTTGGACAACTGGTTGCGAATGGCAAACAAGCCATACAAAGGCGAATCGAGCTTGCCTGCCATGTCGCCAAACACATAGCTCACGCCTTGCAGGTCTTTGGTGAACAGCGTTTTGTCGATCACGCCACGCTCCACCTGCACCAGTTCTGAGAGCGGCACCAGCTGTCCGTTGGCGGCGCGCAGCGGCAGCGCCAGGATCGCATCAAGACCCACTTGCTCGCTCAGCGGCAGTTGCAAACGCACGGGCACGGGGTACTTGGACTGACCGTCGTGCAGGTAGGCGGCATCGGCGCCTGAAAGCGCGATGGCGGCGGTTTGCGCCACCGTGGCCACTGGAATACCGAGCGACTCGGCGCGCTGGCGACGCACGCGCAGGTAAGCGCGCGGGGCGTCGGCTTGCAACGAGTTGTCGACGCCCACAATGTCCGGGGTGGCGATAAACGCGTCCGTCAGGCGTGCGGCTACCTGCTGGCGACCGGCTTCGTCGGGGCCGTAGACCTCGGCCACCAGCGGCGACATCACCGGCGGGCCGGGCGGCACTTCCACCACCTTGATGCGGGCGTGGTGCCGTTCGCCTATCTTCTCTAGTGCCGGGCGCAGACGCTGCGCAATGGTGTGGCTCTTTTCGCTGCGATGGTGCTTGTCGACCAGGTTGACCTGCAGGTCGCCCTGTTCGGAATCGGCACGCAAATAGTATTGCCGCACCAGGCCGTTGAAGGTGATCGGTGAAGCTGTGCCGGCGTAGGCCTGCAAATGCGTCACCTCGGGTTGTTGTGCCAGGAAGGCGCCCAGGTCGTGCAGCACCGCAGCGGTGCTTTCCAGCGGTGTGCCCGCAGGCATTTCCACCACCACCTGGAACTCGCTCTTGTTGTCAAACGGCAGCATTTTCAGTACCACCCATTGCACCAGGGTGAGTCCCACAGACAGCATCAAGGCGATCAGAATGCCCAGCAGCAGCAGCCAGCGTTTGCGCGCACTTTCCAGAAACGGCGTCAGCAGTCGGGTAAAAAAGGTCGGCAGCTTGGCCGCCAGACCCGTGGGCTGCGCCGCCACGTGATCAGACTTGTGCTGGCGCATCACTTTCAGCGCCAACCAGGGTGTTACGGTAAAGGCAATGCCCAGTGAAATGGCCATGCCCAAGCTGGAGTTGATCGGGATCGGGCTCATGTACGGGCCCATCAGGCCGCTGACGAACGCCATCGGCAGCAGTGCCGCAATCACCGTAAGCGTGGCCAGAATGGTCGGGCCGCCGACTTCATCCACCGCGGCGGGGATGACCTCGCGCAGGCTCAGGTCAGGCTTGAGCTGCTGGTGGCGGTGGATGTTTTCCACCACCACGATCGCGTCGTCCACCAGAATGCCGATCGAGAAAATCAGTGCAAACAACGATACCCGGTTGAGCGTAAAGCCCCACGCCCAAGACGCAAACAGCGTCGCTGTCAGGGTCAGTATCACCGCCGCGCCGACGATGATGGCCTCGCGACGGCCCAGTGCCAACCCGACCAGCAGAATCACCGAGCCGGTGGCAAATGCCAGTTTCTGGATCAGCTTGTTGGCTTTTTCAGCCGCTGTTTCACCGTAGTCGCGTGTGACTGTGGCTTCAATGGAGGAGGGAATCACCGTGTTGCGCAATTCCAGCACGCGCTCGCGCGCCGCCTTGGAGACGTCGACCGCGTTGGTGCCTGGCTTCTTGGTCACGGTGATCGTCACTGCCGGGTACACCGCGCCCGTTTCGGCTTGAAGTGCTTCGTTTGCTGTAGTGCTTTGTGCAGTATTGGTAGCGGCTCCAGGGGTAAACCATACATAGCGAGCTGGCTGCTGGGCACCGGTTTCAATGCGCGCGACTTCACGCAGATAGACCGGCGTGCCCTTGCTCACGCCCACCACCAGGTCAGCCACATCGTCGGCGTTGCGCAAATACTCACCGGTTTCCACCGTCAGCTTTTGTGGCGTCGCAGTGCTGACATCAAGCACTGCACCCGCGGGCATGCTGACATTGGCGCCGGCCAGCATCTGCTTGAGTTGCAACACGTCGACGCCGCGTTCGCGCAGGCGCGCCGGCTCCAGCCACACATGCACAGCGCGTCCCGGGCCACCAATGGTCTGCACCTCACGGGCGCCGGGCACGCGTTTGAGCTCGGCCTCAACCGTGTGCGCAACACGTTCCAGGTCAACGGCTGGTTGCGCGTCGTGGCTGTACAGCGTCACCGCCAGCACGGGCACGTCATCAATGCCTTTGGGTTTGACGATGGGGGGCAGCGTGCCCAGGTCGCGTGGCAGCCAGTCCTGGTTGGCGTTGAGCACGTCGTACAGGCGCACCAACGCTTCGGTGCGCGGTACACCCACCTTGAACTGCACGGTAAGCACGGCCATGCCTGGGCGCGCGACCGAATAAGTATGCTCAATGTCGGCAATCTGGCTGAGCACCTGTTCGGCCGGGCGCGCCACCATGTTTTGCACGTCGGTGCTGCTGGCCCCGGGGAACGGGATCAGCACATTGGCCATGGTGACGTTGATCTGTGGCTCTTCTTCGCGAGGTGTCACCAGCACGGCAAACAAGCCCAGCAGCAGTGCCACCAGCGCCAGCAGCGGTGTGATGGCGTTGAGCTTGAACGATTTGGCCAAGCGGCCCGATATACCCAGAGGTGTGTGCATGCTCACCTCATTGGTCTGGGGTGCCGGCGGCTTGCGCGCCGTTGAGAGCCGCCTTGATCGGGTCGACGGCCACCTGGTCGCCCGGCATCAAGCCAGCGAGCACCTCGGTGCCCTGCGCGCCGTGCTCAGCGCCCAGCCGCACGGCTTTCAAGGCAAAGCCCTTGTTTCTGGCCACGTAGACCGCGGTCAATTCACCGCGGCGCAGCACGGCGCTGGTCGGTATTACCAACCGCAGCGATTGGCCGGCGGCAAAACGCACCCGCACCTGCTGACCGACCGTGACAGCGGCTGCGGCAGACGCAGGCAGGTCAAGCCGCCATTCAATCGTCTGCGACACCGGGTCGGCACCCGGCAAGGCGCGGGTGCTGCTG
>PFKL01000206.1 GCA_002784245.1 Comamonadaceae bacterium CG_4_10_14_3_um_filter_60_75 | reverse complement strand
AATGATGGTGGTGTAAAACGTGCCCAAACCCACCAAAATGGGGCGGCCCGAGAGTTTGGCCGCCGCACCCAGCAGTCCTAAGAGGATCGACACCAGCAGGGCGCCCAACGACACGCCGACGGTCAGCAGGGAACCCTGCAAAATCACCCAAAGATAGGACTGTGTGGTGGATGTCATCGGAGGCGTTGTGAGATGTTAGAGCGGTTGACCTGTGCCACTGTGCGACAGGTCAACCGTTGCAAGTCGGAATTACTTGCCGAACACGTCAAACTTGAAGTACTTGTCGTTGATCGCCTTGTATTTGCCATTGCCGCGGATGGCCTGGATGCCGGCGCTGAGTTCCTTCTTCAGTTCGGCTTGGCCTTTGCGCAGCGCAATGCCGGCACCGGTACCAAAGTACTTGGGAATGTAGAGCTCGGGGCCGACAAACTGGTAGTTTTCACCGCCCGGCTTGCTCAGGAAGCCGCCGCCCACTTCAAGAATATCTGCCACTGTGCCATCCAGACGGCCGGCCTTGATGTCCAGATAGACCTGGTCTTGCGCGTCATAGGAAACAATTTCCACACCCTTGGTCTTGAGTTCACCAAGCGCGTATTTCTCTTGCGTGGAAGCCTTCAGGACGCCGAGTTTTTTGCCCTTGATGGAGGCCGGGCCGTCAAACTTGATGTCTTTTTTCAGGACGATCTTGCTGGGGGTGTTGTAGTACTTGTCGGTGAAGTCGACCTGCTTCAGGCGTTCTTGGGTGATCGACATCGAGCTGATGATGACGTCGTATTTCCTGGCCAGCAAACCAGGAATCATGCCGTCCCAGGCTTGTTCCACGAAAACGCACTTGCGCTTGATTTGCTCGCACAGCGCGGTGGCGATGTCGACGTCAAAGCCAGTGGGTTTGCCGTCGGCGGTTTTGAAGGTGAAGGGCTCGTAGGTCGGGTCGATGGCAACCTTGAGGTCTTTGCCCTGGGCAAAGGCAGTCGCGCACAGGGCGCTGATAGCGGCAGCAAGCAAGAGTTTTTTCATAAGCAACTTTCAAAAAAATCCAAGACGTTTCTTGGCGGGTTGTTAAAACGAAAATCATTCTACGGCTCAAATCCTGAGAGCAAGGGTCTGGTTTCCACTAAGACATTCGCAAAAGTAGTGAAACTTATGCTTGGTAAGCACGCAAGATTTCCGATTGGTGTGACTCGTTGTAAGCAATTCATGTGCCAATTGGTCAAGCCGCTTTCGTGGCGACTGCGACACCGTTGCCGCTGACTGCGCACCCAGCCGATCGAGCCAGACTTGTGGTGCCGCAGTCATAATCAGGCGCCATGTCCCCCCCACCTAGCCAACTCAGGCGCACGATTGTCATGTGCGCGACGACCGGCCTGTCGCTGTCGTTGCCGTCGTGTGGCTTGTGGCGCGACGAGCCGGTCGCCGTGGCAGCGCATTCCTGGGTCGGTTACCAGCCGATGTTTCTGGCGCAATCCAGAGGCTGGCTCGATCCGCAGCGTGTGACGTTGGTGTCCACGGCCAATGCGCAGGAGTCGATTGATGCCCTGCGCAGCGGTCAGGTGCAGGCCGCGGCACTCACGCTTGATGAAGTCCTGAGCGTGCGCAGCAGTGCGTTGCCGCTGGCCATAGTGCTGGTCTTCAATGTATCGATGGGGGCGGACATGTTGCTGGTCAAGCCGCAGATCAAGGCACTGTCCGAACTCAAAAGCCAGCGCATCGGCCTGGAGTCCAGTTCGGTTGCAGACATCCTGCTGGCTGAAATTTTGCGGCAGGCCGGTCTGGTTGAAGCGGATGTCAAACTGGTGCGCGCACCTGTTGATGCGCACCTGACCCTATGGCGGCGGCACAAGGTGGATGCGCTCATTACCTACGAGCCGGTCGCAACCCGCTTGTTCGGGCTGGGTATGGTTCGCCTGTTTGACTCGCAACAATTGCCTGACACCATCGTTGACGTTCTCGCCGTGCGCCAGGACGCCCTGGATATGGCGCGTGCCAACGCCTGGCGGCATTTGCTGGTCGCGCACTTCAGGGCGGTGGATGTGATTGTGCGCAACCCGCAGGACAGCGCCTACCGGTTGGCGTCGCGTCTGAATTTGCCCCCGGCGGACGTGATGCGCGCCTTCAAGGGCATTGAATTGCCAGGCGTTTCAAAAAACGTTTACCTGCTTGGCGGCGCTGAGCCGCGTTTGAATGCGGTGGCGCATCGACTCTCGGCGCGGGTTCATGCTGGCGACAAGAGTGCCGTGCCAAAGGATGTTTCAGGGCTCTTCCGATCGGACTATTTGCCTGCAGAGGAACTGCTCAAATGAGGCGTTTGGTGTGGTTTGACCGCTGGGCCCAATGGCTGTTCGTGTGCGGCTTGCTCGCCTTGGCGGAGCTTGTGCAGGCGGCCGCACCAGTGAAAATTGGTGTGCTTGCCTATCGCCCCAAAGCCCAGGTACAACTGCAGTGGCAGGCCTTGGCTGCAGCGCTCAAGGCGGCCATTCCTGCGCATGATTTTGTCGTCCAGGCGTACAACTTGACCGAGCTGGAAACGGCGGTAATGAACCGTCAGGTTGACTTTGTTTTGACCAATCCGGGTCACTATGTGCTGCTGACACGCCGTGCGGGCGTGATGGCGCCGCTAGCCACCTTGATCAACGGCGAGAGCGGACACGACCTGCTGGCTTTTGGTGGTGTGATCTTTACCAGGGCAGGGCAAAACAACCTGCAAACCCTGGCTGATATCAAGGGCAAGACGGTGGCAGCGGTGGGTATGGACTCGCTTGGCGGCTACCAGCTGCAAGCGCTGGAACTGCTGCACGGCGGTATTGATCTGCAACGCGATGCACATGTGGTCGTCAAAGGCTTGCCCCAAGACAAGGTGGTGCAGGCGGTGCGTTCGGGTGAAGCGGACGTGGGTTTTGTGCGTACCGGTTTGCTGGAGGCGATGGCGCGCGAGGGGAAACTGAACCTGCAACAGGTGAAAGTGCTCAATGCCCAGGCGCTGTCGTCTTTTCCGCTGGTGTCGTCCACGACGCTGTTCCCCGAGTGGCCCCTGGCCTACCTGTCGCACGTGGATGAGCACCTGGCGCGTGAAGTCACTGCGGTGTTGTTCAGGCTGCACGAGAGCGAGCCCTTGATGCGCGCCATGGGGATTCGCGGTTTTGCCGTGCCGGCCGACTATTCGCCGGTGGCTGACCTGTTGCGCGAGTTGCGCATGCCGCCGTTTGATATCACGCCCGTTTTTACCTGGCGTGACGTGGCGCAGCGCTACCGTTGGCCAATGCTGATTGGTTTGTTGCTGTTGACGCTGGCTTTTTTACAGAGCACGCGCCTGTGGTTTGCGCGGCGTGAACTGCTGGCCGAGGTAGCCAACCGCCGCGCCTCCGAGCAGGCGACGGCGCAGTCGCGTGAAATTCTGCGCCGGGTGATTGACAACATCCCGATCCGGATTTTCTGGAAAGACCGCCATTCACGCTATCTGGGCTGCAACCCGAGTTTTGCGCAGGACGCAGGA
>PFKL01000115.1 GCA_002784245.1 Comamonadaceae bacterium CG_4_10_14_3_um_filter_60_75 | reverse complement strand
AAATGGCACTGGCCAGCGCCAGGGTGATGATGTTGGCTATGACCACTGGCCACGCTCCCAGCATCAATCCGTACACCAGCCACATTGCCACACCCAGCGTAAAGGCGCTGTACATGCCCAGCGAAATGCCGCGGACGTCTTTCGTGCGAAACGTATGCATGGCTTGCGGCAAAAAGCTGATGGTGGTCAGCACGGCGGCCAGGGTGCCGATCAGGTCGGTCAGGTTCATGGGTGGGCGGGAAGTGGCTGGGCTGGAAGTGGCGTGCGTGCGGATTGTCCCCGAACCGCGCTGGGAGCGCATCGGCAGGCGGTCATTGTGCTGCCGTCCAGTCCACCAGCGCATCCAACGCCGGTTTGGCGGCCCGCGCGTTAGGGTGGTTGACCAGCGCCACCAGGCAGTAGCGCTGGCCGTCGGCAGCATGCACATAGCCGGCCAGCGCCAGCACGTCTTTGAGGCTGCCAGTTTTCAGGTGCGCGCTGTAGGGTCTGGCCAGGCTGCGTTTGAGCGTGCCGTCGACGCCGACAATGGGCAACGACGACATCAGCTCCGGCATCAGCGGCGATGCGTACGCCGCTTGCAGCAGTCGCCCCAGGCTGGCCGCGGTGATGCGGGCGCGACGCGACAGGCCGGCGCCGTTGTCCATGTCGGGCGGCGGCCAGGAAGCGCTGTTGGTTGAGATGCCGCCCGGCGCGTCAGCCGCGATGCGTTGCTGCCACCACTGGCGCACGGCCTGCGTTGCTGCTTCTTTGCTAGCAGAGATAGTATTATCTGTAAGGGCTGTCGCCCGTCCCAGCGTCAAAAATACCTGCTGGGCCATCACGTTGTTGCTGAATTTGTTGATGTCGCGCACCAACTCGGTCAGCGTGGGCGAAAGCACCTCAAATGTGGCACCTGTTGCGGGTGCGGCACCCTCGCGCACTGTGCCGGTCAGTACGCCGCCCATGCTTTGCCACAGGCCGGCCAACGCGCGTGCGTTGAAGCTCGCCGGGTCGCTGTAGGCCAGGGGCCAGACTTTCTCTGCGCACGACAGCGGGTAGCGGCCGTCGAAGCGAATCCGCTGCGGCGCAGAAAAATCTGCCTTCAATGCCGCCCGGTAGTCGCCACAGGCTGCCAAAGGGTCGGCCGCCAGGGTCACGGTGTCAGGTCGTTGCACGCCAGCCAACGGCGGCTCGTACTCGATGCGCGCGACGCCGTTGGCAGGGTCGGGCGTGAAGGTCATGACGATCGACTTGAAGTTGATGAGCAGTGCGTCGGGCGTGGCGTTATAAGGGCGCAGCGGTTCGCCGTCAAACTCGGCAGCATCAAGCGGCAGCGGCGCAAAGGCGCTGCGGTCAAGGATGAGATCGCCGTCAATCTGGCGCACGCCCAGCGCTTGCACCCGGCGCAGCAGCAGCCATACACGCTCGACGACCAGCTTCGGGTCGCCCTGGCCTTGAATGACCAGGTTGCCGCTGAGAACACCGTTGTTTACTTTGCCGTCCAGCCATACCGGCGTGCGCCAGGTGTAGTTTGGGCCAAGTAACTCAAGCGCAGCAAATGTGGTCACCAGTTTCATGGCGGAGGCCGGGTTCATCGGTGTCTGGGCGCGGTGGCTCAGCAACGCGGGCGCTGTTGTGTCCGCGCGTGTGATCAACAAACTGACCGAATCCAGCGGCACGCGGGCACGTTGAAATGCCGCTGCGACATCGACAGGAATGGGCTGGGCGAATGCGCTTGCAGCAGCGACAAGCGCAGCATAGCGTGTCAATATCCGTTTGAAGAGGCGGCTCATGGCCAAATTATGCGGGTTGCGCTGCTATGGGTCTAAACTGATTTCCGTTTGTATCGCGCTGCACAAGGGAGGCATCGTATGAAGTCCATCACCACCGAGTCCAATACCGTCGCAGGGCTGCTTCAGCGTCTGGAACAACTCAATGAGGTTGGAGCAGCGCTCTCGCGTGAACGCGACATTAGCCGATTGCTGGAACACATCCTGCTGGCAGCCAAGACCCTCACCCACGCCGACGGTGGCACGCTGTACCGCATGCTCGAAGACGGCCAGACACTGCGCTTTGAAATCCTGCGCACCGACTCGCTGCAAATTGCCATGGGCGGTACCTCGGGCTGTGCCATTGATTTTCCCGACATTGCGTTGAAGAAACCCGATGGCGAGCCGAACGACGCCTTGGTGGCCGCCTACGCGGCGATTCATGGTGTGACCGTCAATTTGCCCGACGCCTACGATGGGAGCGACCGGTTTGACTTTTCTGGCACCAAAGATTTTGACAAACGTACCGGCTACCGGTCGCAGTCGTTTCTGACGGTGCCGATGCGTGACCATGAAGGCAACATCATCGGCGTATTGCAGCTGATCAACGCGCTCAACATGGCCAGCCTGAAGGTGCAGGCGTTCAGCGACGCTGACCAGCGGCTGGTGGAGTCGCTGGCATCGCAAGCGGCCATCGCCCTGAGCAACCGGATGCTGTTGACGCAACTGGAAAACCTGTTTGAATGCTTTGTTGGTCTGATCAACCTGGCGATCGACGAAAAGTCGCCCTACACCGGTGGGCATTGCCAGCGTGTGCCGGCGCTGACGATGATGTTGGCTGAAGCGGTTAATGCCGCAACAGACGGGCCACTGGCCGATTTTTCGCTGACGGACGCTGACCGCTACGAGCTCAAGATTGCCGGCTTGCTGCACGACTGCGGCAAGATCACCACGCCGGTGCATGTGGTGGACAAGGCGACCAAACTGCAAACGCTGTTTGACCGCATTGCCTTGATCGACACCCGCTTTGAAGTGCTCAAGCGCGACGCCGAGATTGCCGCACTGCGCAATCAACTGGCGCAGCGCCCGCTCGTTAACCGGGACGCCGAGGCACAGGTGTTGGCGCGCTCTGTGCAGGCGCAAAAGACGCTCAACGACGAACGTGATTTCATCCGCTTGGTCAACGTGGGCAGCGAGTCGATGAGCGAAGACAAGGTTGAGCGTGTGCGCCGCATCGCCCACCAATACCAGTGGCGCAACGTCGAGGGTGTGCAAACCGACTTTTTGACGGCCGACGAGACCGAAAACCTGAGCATCCGCAAAGGCACCTTGACCACCGCCGAGCGGGAAATCATCAATTACCACATTGTGGCAACCATCAAGATGCTGGAGAAGTTGCCCTGGCCCAGGCATTTGAAAAACGTGCCCGAGTTTGCCGGCGGGCACCACGAGCGCATGGACGGCAAAGGCTACCCCAAGGGTCTCACGCGCGAGCAGATGTCGGTGCAGGCGCGCATCATGGGCATTGCCGATATTTTTGAGGCGCTCACCGCGTCAGACCGCCCGTACAAGCTGGGCATGAAGCTGTCGCAGGCGATGCAGATCATGGAGGATTTCAGGAACAACGGGCATATCGATCCCGATCTGTACGATATTTTTGTCCACAGCGGCGTGTACCGCCGCTACGGTCAGCAGTTCCTCAATGCAGAGCAGCTCGATGCGGTTCAGATGCGTGTCTGAGTCACTTTAGCCGCGGGCATACAATCCCGCCCCGTAACAACAACCAGCGGCGCATTCGTTGCAGTGTGCTGTGTCAAGGCGGAGACAACCATGCCCAATACCCCCAGCCAAGCAGACGACAAGCGCGCGCAGCTGCGCCGTGCAGCGCTCGAATACCACGAGTTTCCCACTCCTGGCAAAGTGTCGATTGCCGCCACCAAGCAGTTGGTAAATCAGCATGATCTGGCGCTGGCGTATTCACCTGGTGTGGCCATTCCGTGCGAAGAGATCGTCCGGGATCCGTCAAGTGTGTACAAGTACACCAGCCGCGGTAACCTGGTCGGTGTCGTGACCAATGGCACAGCGGTTTTGGGGTTAGGTGACATCGGTCCGTTGGCGGGCAAGCCGGTGATGGAAGGCAAGGCGGTGTTATTCAAGAAGTTCGCCGGTATTGATGTGTTCGACATTGAGATTGACGAAAAGAAAGACCTGGACAAGCTGGTCGACATCATTGCCGCGCTGGAGCCCACCTTCGGCGGTATCAACCTTGAAGACATCAAGGCGCCCGACTGCTTCTACGTCGAGCGCAAGCTGCGCGAGCGCATGAAAATTCCGGTGTTTCATGATGACCAGCACGGCACCGCCATTACTGTGGGTGCGGCGATCATCAACGGGCTGAAGGTGGCTGGCAAAGACATCAGCAAGGTCAAGCTGGTGACCTCTGGTGCGGGCGCGGCGGCGCTGGCCTGCGTGGGTCTGCTGGTCAAGCTGGGTATTCCGCGCGAAAACGTTTGGGTCACCGACCTGGCCGGTGTGGTTTACGAAGGCCGTACCGAGCTGATGGATCCCGACAAGATCATCTATGCGCAAAAAACCGACGCGCGCAAGCTCGGTGAAGTCATCGACAACGCCGACATCTTTTTGGGCTTGTCCGCCGGCGGCGTGCTCAAGCAAGAGATGGTCAAGCGTATGGCGCCGCAACCGATCATCTTTGCGTTGGCCAACCCCACGCCGGAGATCACACCCGAAGAAGTCAAGGCGGTGCGTGACGATGCCATCATTGGCACCGGCCGCAGCGATTACCCCAATCAGATCAACAACATCCTGTGTTTTCCGTACATTTTCCGTGGCGCGCTCGACGCTGGTGCGTCAACGATCACGGTCGAGATGGAAATGGCGGCAGTGCACGCCATTGCCGAGTTGGCGCGCGCCGAGCAAAGCGAAGTGGTTGCCGCCGCGTATGCTGGTGAACCCCTGGCCTTTGGGCCCGAATACCTGATCCCCAAACCGTTTGATCCTCGCCTGATGATGAAGGTGGCGCCGGCTGTGGCGCAGGCCGCTGCCGACAGCGGCGTGGCGCAGCGCCCGATCAAGGACATGCAGGCCTACCACGACAAGCTGGAAAGCTTTGTTTATGCCTCGGGCACGATCATGAAACCGATTTTCAGCGCCGCCAAAATGGCGGTCAAGAAGCGCATCGGTTTTGCCGAGGGTGAGGAAGAGCGCGTACTACGGGCAGCGCAAATCGTTGTCGACGAGGGCCTGGCTGTACCTACGCTGCTGGGGCGCCCCAAGGTGATCGCCGAGCGCATCGAAAAGTTCGGTTTGCGCTTGAAAGAAGGCGTCGACTACACCGCGGTGAATGTCGAAATGGACGAGCGCTACCGCGATTTCTGGCAAACCTATCACCGTATGACCGAACGCAAAGGCATCACGGTGCAGATGGCCAAGATCGAAATGCGCCGGCGCCTGACGCTGATTTGCAGCATGCTGCTGCAAAAAGGCTTCGTTGACGGCATGATTTGTGGCACCTGGGGTACCACCACCATGCACTTGCAATACCTCGACCAGGTGATTGGCAAACGCGCCGGTGTCAACACCTACGCCTGCATGAACGGCCTGATGCTGCCGGGGCGTCAGGTTTTCCTGGTTGATACCCATGTCAATTACGACCCGAGTGCTGAGCAGTTGGCCGAAATCACCACCATGGCGGCGGAAGAAATGCTGCGTTTTGGCATCAAGCCCAAGGTGGCTTTGCTGTCGCATTCGAGCTTTGGCAGCAGTAACCAGCCCAGTGCCATCAAAATGCGCGACACGCTGGCCTTGTTGCGTGCGCGCGCGCCATGGCTCGATGTCGACGGAGAAATGCACGGTGACGTTGCCTTGGACGGAGCCCTGCGCAAGGTGTTGATGCCCAATAGCACGCTTTTCGGTGACGCCAACTTGCTGGTGCTGCCCAATATTGACGCGGCCAATATCGCCTATAACCTGCTCAAAACCGCCGCGGGTGGCAATATTGCAGTGGGCCCGGTCCTGCTCGGCGCGGCCAAACCGGTGCATATCCTGACCGCCAGTACCACGGTGCGTCGCATTGTCAATATGACGGCCTTGACCGTCGCTGACGCCAACGTCACGCGTTAAGCGCGCATCGGTTTCCCTGCGGTTTCTGCCCATTTATTGGGCAGCTGCTTGCTTTTTTCTGCCAAATCATCGACACTACGCGCCCTGCAATTGCGGGTTTACCCGGGGTTTTGGTCGGAAACAGGTGCCATGTCACGTCGTCAGGGTCTTAAGCGTTTTTTGGCCGGTTTGGTTTGTGCGGCGGCTTTGCTTGGTTTGGCACCAGCCAGAACGACCGGGCCGGACCAGCGCCAGACAGAAATCAGTCTGAGTGCCTTGCCGCATGAAGGGCGGCAAATTTACGCCTTGATTTATCAGGGTGGACCATTTGCCAGTGAGCGAGATGGCGTGGTATTTGGCAATCGCGAGCGTTTGCTGCCGATCAGAAAGCGGGGTTATTACCGTGAGTACACCGTACCGACGCCGGGTTTAACGCACCGGGGTGTTCGGCGGATTGTGTGTGGTGGCAAGCCCAGGGTGCCTGATACCTGCTATTACACGGCTGACCATTACGAGAGTTTTCGACGAATTGCACCTTGAATCGGTATCCTATTTTGAAAAGTGAAAAGAAAATGAATATGTCGCCCCCTTTGGCCAACCTGAAGCCGCCTGCAAGCGCGGCTGACACCCTTTTGCGGGGTGTTCGTCCCAATATCGTGCAGTCGATCCGCGCGTTTCGCGTGCCCGACCTGCAGGAGGCCGCTCAAGCCATGGGGCACCATTTCCTGTACGCCAATCTGGCCAATGCCCAGAGCAAGCAGGATATTCTGGACATGATCGGCCAGCAATTCATGCTGGCTGTTGCGGTGGGCAAAAACTTTGACTCGCTGTACGACAGTATGACCGACCCGGTGCACAAGTCCGGGCCCCAGCCCGGATTTATTGTGGTGCTGGAGCACATCCCGGCTAATGCCAAATTTGACAAAGAGGCGCGCGAACAGCTGCTCGACATTTTCCGCGACACCACTGATTACTGGGGAGATAGAAAAATACCCTTCAGGTGTTTCTATTCTTTTCTGTAGCCCGTTCTGCACACACCAGCCAAGCAGAACGGGCGAACGAGGCTCACCAAGTCAACGGGGTTGCCGCTTCAGGGCATGCCGCCATTGAAGTCTTGACGGAAACCGGCGAAAAGATGCCAACCGACAAATTGTTGGACATCTCACCGCAGGCGCTGCGCATGAGCAGCCCATTCAACGCCGGGTACTGGACGACCGCTTAGGGCGTCAGGCCGCTCGACACCTGAACGGCGGCAACGCGCTGCGTCAGAGCGATGTACTGGGCAACCGGTACTTCCTCTGCGCGGCGTTGCACGTCGAATTCACCCGGCAGTTTTTTGCCCTCCAGCCACTTGCCCAAGGTGTGGCGCAGCAGTTTGCGCCGCTGGCTGAACGCCACCTGCACGATCTCACTGAGCAACGCCGCCGGTAGCGCGGTGGGGCTGGCGTTCGGCACCATGCGCACCACCGCACTGTCGACGCGCGGCGGTGGGGCGAAACTTTCTGGCGGCACAAACAACACGTTTTCCATCGCGTAACGCCATTGCAGCATCACGCTCAGACGGCCGTAAGCCGCTGTGCAAGGCTGGGCCACCATCCGGTCGATGACCTCTTTTTGCAACATGAAGTGCTGGCTTTCGATCACCTGCACGTGTTCTAGCAAGTGGAACAGGATAGGTGTCGAAATATTGTAGGGAAGATTGCCGACTACTCTTAAATTTGTAGTATTGAGCGCTTTTGCCAGCAGGGTAAAGTCGACTTTTAGTACATCAGATTCAATGACGTTCAGCTGCGCGTTGGCGCGCAGGCGCCGGGCCAGGTCGCGGTCCAGTTCGATCACGCTGAGACGTCCCAGGCGTTGCAACAGCGGTTGCGTCAAGGCGGCCAGCCCTGGGCCGATCTCGACCATCGGTTGGCCTGGATGCGGGTCGATCGCGTCAACGATGGCATCGATGACGCCGCCATCAACCAGAAAATGCTGGCCAAAGCGCTTGCGTGCGACGTGCTTTGGGGTACTCACAGAGGTGGGGAACGCAGCTCGACGTAAGCGCGCGCACGCACGTCCTGTGCCCAAGTTCGATAGGCCTGCTCATATTTGCGCTCGCGCAACTGCGCACGCACAGCCTCGCGTTGCTGCTCAGGCGTCAGGCTGGCTTTGCGCCGCTCCAGCAGTTGGATCAAATGCAGGCCAAAACGCGATAGCAGTGGGTCGCTCACCTCGCCCGGGGTCAGGCGATTCATTGTG
>PFKL01000067.1 GCA_002784245.1 Comamonadaceae bacterium CG_4_10_14_3_um_filter_60_75 | reverse complement strand
GCTATTGAGCCGGTGAGTTTGCGGTTGATTTCTTCGGGGAAGGGCGCACGCTTGTTGCCAGTGCGCAGACCGGCCTCAACGTGGCCCACCGGTACACCGGCGTAGTAGGCAGCCAGGCTGGCGGCCAACGTGGTGGTGGTGTCGCCGTGCACCAGCACCAGGTCGGGCTGCTCGGCGGCGAGCACGGGCTTGAGGCCTTTGAGGATGTTGCAGGTGATGTCAAACAGGTCTTGCCCGGGCTGCATGATGTTGAGGTCGTGCTCGGGCACGATGTCAAACAGCGTGAGCACCTGGTCGAGCATCTGGCGGTGCTGGGCGGTGACGCAGACCACCGTCTGCAATTGCGGTGCGGCCGCCTGAAAGCCTTTGACCACCGGCGCCATCTTGATGGCTTCGGGGCGGGTGCCAAAAATAATGAGTACTTTTTTGAAGCGATTCATGGGGATCATTGCTGCCCGTCGCGACGGGTTTGCTCGAGCAGGTGAATGAGTGCGCTGGCGTTGGCTTGCACAAAGGCCTGCAGGCGCGCCTGGCCTTCGCCTTGCGGCCCTTTGGCGGTGGTGAGGACGATGACGGCCGAGTCGTCACCACGGCCGAGCAGGCGGTACAGCGCGCCGTAGGCTTTGGCCTGCACGTTGCTGGCGGTGAGCTTGCCGTTGACCCAGTACAGCTGCCATGCCAGCAGGCGATCATCGGCCGCTTGACCCAGCAGACTTGAGCCGCGCAGCTCGGCTTGCCGCAGCGACACCGCGTGATCGGCAAAATTGACCTGGGCGCTGGCGCTGGCCACCAGCGCCCACTGCAGGTCTTTGGACTTGACGAGCACGTTGTCGGAGCTGACCAGTTTGCGCTGGTAGTTTTGCGCCCGGTAGTAGCCCAGGTAGAGGCCAACCTTGTCCGCACCGCTGGTGTAGCTGGTGTTGATGGCGGCCGACGGATTCTGGAACGCGGGGGTAAACGCCGGCGGTGGCTCGGTGGCCACGCTCCAGCCCGGGGCCAACTGCGCCGGGGCTTGTAGCTTGACCTCGGCGGCGTTGGTGCTGTGTTCCAGCGCCCAGCGCGCCCCTTGGGGTGCTGCCAGCAGCAGCGCAGCGATGACCGACACGCCCACCAGGCGGGCGAAATCGCTGTGGGCAAGGGTTTCAGGTGACGACGGGTCCTGGTCTGCGCGCAGCACAATGGCTGGCTCGGGCTCGGCCCAGCGGGCGCCCACCATGAACATCAGCAAAATCACAATGCCAAAAAACACCCAGCCGTAGATCAGGTGGTCAACGCCGGCGGCGAGCTTGTTGCCCGAGAGGTGGCCGAGCATGACGATCATGTAGGCGCGAAGCCAGTTGGCGATGACCGGCACGACGATCGACACCGCAATGAACAAGACCCGGCGCAGCGTGGACTGGTAGTTGAGGTAGGCAAACAGCACACCGACGGTGAGCGAGGCGATCAGGTAGCGCACGCCGCTGCACGCTTCAATGACCGACCAGTTGCCTGAGGGGATGACGAATTGCAGGCCTTCGCGGTACACCGGGATGCCGCTGGTGCGCAGCGCCATGACTGTGAAATCAGCCGTCCAGTTCATCAGCTGGGGCATGGCAAATTCGCCAAACGGCACGGCAAAAAACAGGAACGCCAGCGCAAAGCCCAGCACCCGGGTCACCGGTAACCCGAGCAGCGCGGGCACCAGCAGTACCAGCATGGCCACCAGGGCGAGCTGCGTCAGCGCGTTGATGGCGACCAGGTCGCCCAGCAGCCAGGCGAAGGCGACCAGCGCCAGCAGCGGCAGCGCCCACGGGTTGGGCTGCGGCGGCAGTTGCGCCAGCGTGGCGCGTTTGTGCCAGACCAGCCAGAGGACGATCGGCACCACGACAAAGCCGTGGGTAAAGGTGTCCGAGCGCAGCCAGATGCCGACCATGGCGCTGGCGGTATCAAAAAACAAGAACAGCGCCCACGCCAGCAGCAGCACCAGCGCGCCAGCGTAACGTGGCCAGTTGGGCGTGGGGGTCAGTGTGGCAGGGGCGGTGGCATTCATGAAAGGTAAGCGTCCATTTTGGCGAGGTGGGCCTGCCAACTGTAACGGCTGAGCACGCGCTGGCGGCCCGCAGCGCCGATGTGGCTGGCGCGCTCGGGTGAATTAAGCAGCGTGTTGATCTGCGCGATGTAGTCTTTTGCCGTGTGGGCGCTGAGCAGTTCGGTGCCGTCGCGGGCGTCAATGGCCTGCACGCAGGTTTGCGCTGCGATGACCGGGCGCGCCATTGCCATGGCTTCAAGAATTTTGTTTTGAATGCCACGCGCCACGCGCAGCGGCGCCACGACCAGCGCTGCATGCTGCAGGTAAGGCCGCACATCTGCGACGGTGCCGGTAACGACCACGTTGGGGCCAGCCAGGGCCTGGACCTCGGGCGAAGGGTTGCGCCCGACAATGTAAAAGCACACGCCGGGCCACTGCTGACGCAGCGCGGGCAGGATGTCGGCGACAAACCAGGTCACGGCGTCGATGTTGGGCCAGTAGTCCATGGCGCCGGTAAACACCAGCGGGATGAAGGGTGGCGATGGCGTCTCGGTTTGAAAGGGCAGGGGCAAGGCCGGATCGGGCGCGAAGAAGGCAGCGTCAACGCCGTTGCTGATGGCGTCCACGCGGCCCGCGCTCTCGGGGGCCAGTTGGGTAAACAGCGCGACTTCGTTGTTGGTGACAAAAAATGCGCGTTTGGCGCGCTTGGCTACCGCGCGTTCAAAGGCCAGCAGGCGCTGGCCTTCGCGGCGGTACAGCCACGACAGCGGCCAGCGGTGTTCGGGCGCGTACTGCGTCCATTTGGCCGAGTCCACGTCGACAAAGTCGACCAGCATGGGTACCGGGCAATCGGCGTCGACAAACTGCGCCATGACCGAAGAGAAAACCACAATGGCGTCAATGCGCTGCGCGCGCAGCGTTTGGCGCACCCACGCCTGCAGGCCCGCGTTGCGGTAGTAGTGTTGGCTCAAGGATTGACCGTCAAGCAAGCCCAGTACGCTGCGCAGCTTGGCCAGACGCGGCGCAATGTGCGCCACATGCAGGTCGGGGCAGAGTTGGCGCACGGTGTCGAGGTAGGTTTCGTCGGCGGGGTCGTCGATGAAAGTGCCCAGAAACACCCGGTGGCTTTGCTGCAGGTGTTTGAGCAGGTGGTAAGAGCGCACCTTGTCGCCCTTGTTGGGCGGGTAGGGCAGACGGTGAACCAGGTACAGCAGCGTGCCCATGCGCAGACTCAGCCGAGGTTGCGCACGATGAACGGCCCGAGCCAGTTGGCCAGCGCGATGGGCATGCGCCGCCAGGTGGCGATCAGCAGGCTGAACTTGGCGTTGTTGGGGTTGTTTTGCGGAATGGCGTCGCGCTTGTAGAGCCGAAAAGCGTAGTGCAGCTGGGTTGGCTCAAAGCCCCAGTTTTTCTTGAAGGCGTAAGGGCCGGTGCCTTTTTTGCTGCGGCCGTAGTCAAACACCTTGAGGCCACGCACGCAGGCGCGGCGCATGAGCTCCCAGTACTTGAAGTCGTTGGCGGCCAGGTCGCGCGCCGATTCGTCGTCACCAGCATAGTAGGGCAGCACTTCGTCGCGGAAATAAAAGCTCAGTACGCTGCTCAAGGGGCGGCCTTCTGCCGACACCACGGTGAGCACTTCGCAGTCAGGGCCAAACACGCGCAGGAGCGCCTGGAAATATTTTTTTGGCAGGGCCGGCGTGCCGTGGCGGTGCACGTTGTCGGCAAACAGGGCAAAGAAGCGGTTTGCGTCAGCGTCGATTTCGCTGCGCAGGTTGTTCTTGATACCCTTGCGTACCATGGCGCGTTGCTTGCGCGGAATGGCCAGCATGTTGGCTTCTTCGGCGGGCAGGATTTCTTTGCGGAAGGTGACGTACAGGTCTTGCGTTGGCCAGTCGGGGTGGCGGTCTTCCATGTAACGCAGCTCAAGGTGGTCAACGCCGAGCCGTTGCGCGATAGCTTGCGCTTCTTGTTCCAGCGCTTGCGCCACCGCTGGTGTGTTGGCCACCGCGCCGCCGTAGACGGTAAAGGGCAGGCTGGTCAGCGCATTGCCAAAGAGCCAGCTGTTGATGTGACCCAGGGGCAGCACGCCTTCAATGTCACCTGCGTCATTTTGCGCATACAAAAAATAGCCGTCGTGGCGAAAGACCTCGGTGAGGATGGCCAACCAGCCGGCGCGATGAAAAAAAGTGGCATCGGGACAGGCAAGCACGAACGCGTCCCAGCGCGCGGCGGCAGCGGCGTCGTTGGGCAGCAGTCGGCAAATTGTCGTCATGCCGTCTCAGGCCGCTTCGGCCAGCGGCGGCGTGGCGGCGAGGAACAGGTCGTCGACGCGGCCCCAGGAAAAGTCGGCGAGCAGGCGATCGAGACGGCGGTACATCTGGTGGATGTTGACGTAGTGGCGAAAGCGCGTCTTGCTGTTGATGCCGGCAATGCGCGGCTGCTCGGGGTCGATCTCCCACGGGTGAAAGTAAAAAATGCCGCTTTGTTGGTCGCGCGTGTTGACGCGGTGAATCAGCCAGCGTGACACCGGGTAAGGCAGCAGCCTGAAGTAGCCGCCACCGCTGGAGGGAAAGTTGCGCTCGAACAGACGCACGGTGGTGATGGGAATCTCTAACAGACCTGGGCGCACCATGTGGGCAAAGCGCGGTGCGTCGGGCATGCCGTAGTGGTCGTGCGCGATGGGGTAGATGCTGGAGCTGTAGCTGTAGCCGGCGCGTTGCAGGCTGTCATAGGCCCACAGGTTGGCGTGGCCAATGGAGAAGCTTGGTGCGCGGTAGCCCTGCACCGACTGGCCCGAGAGGTCTTCGAGCAGCTTTTTGGCGCGGCTGATGTCGGCAAAAAAAACATCGGGGGTCTGGTCACTGGCGCGTTGGTGGCCATAACCGTGGCTGGCCAGCTCATGGCCTTGGGCCACGATCTGTTTCACCATGTCGGGATAGCGTTCGGCGATCCAGCCCAGGGTGAAAAAAGTGGCGCGGGTGCGGTGGCGCGCGAGCAGTTCCAGGATGCGGTCAATGTTGCGCTCGACGCGGCATTCGCGCGTGTCCCATTCGCTGCGGGCGATGTAGGGCGCAAAGGCTGAGACCTGGAAGTAGTCTTCCACGTCGATCGTCATGGCGTTGGTGACGCGGGGCGTGGCCATCAGTCTTCTTTGTCCTTGTCGTGGGGCACGGCCATGGCGACCTTGATGAGCTTTTGCAGCATGACCAGGATCTCAAGGTTGAGCCGCTCAAGCCGCAGTGCACTGCCCTCAAGGCGGCGCAGGCGGATGTCGTATTGCTCGGCGCTGAGCGTGGCAATGTGGCCGGTGAGGGCGTGCGACAGGCCCGGTGAAAACCGCAGTTTGTTGCCTTTGTTGTCGGCGTTCTTGTCGGCGCTGGCGTCGTCAAGGTAGGAGTCGCTCCAATCGGGTTCGGCGTCTTCCACCGGTCTGGGGCCGGCGGACAGGCCGGATTCGTCGGCAATCTCGCTGACGATTTCGTTGACCTGCTCGACACCAAAACTGTCGCGACCGTTCAGGTAGCCCGACAGCAACAGCCGGTCGCAGACCATGTTGATGCGCCGCGGAATGCCGCTGGTGGCCTTGAAGATGGCTTCAAAGGCGGGCGCGTCAAAGCTGGGGCGCTCGGCGCTGGCACCAGCGCATTTGAGGCGGTGTTCGATGTAATTTTTGGTGTCGGTCTGGTCAAGCGGGCCGATGTGGCAAGTGGCGGTGACGCGCTGGCGCAGCTGCTGCATGTCGGGGCTTTGCAGGATGGTGCGGAACTCGGGCTGCCCGACCAGAAAAGTCTGCAGCAGCGCCTGTTGACCAAACTGGAAGTTCGACAGCATGCGCAGTTCTTCGACCGCCTGGCGGGTGAGGTTTTGCGCCTCGTCGACGATCAGCAGGCAGCGTTTGCCCTGGCTGGTCTGACTGACCAGAAAAGCCTCCAAGGTGATGAGCAGGTCAGATTTGGAAATGTCTTTGGAGCGCACGCCAAAGGCGGCGCCGACCATGCGCAGCGTGTCTTCGGCGTCGAGCATGGTGGTGACCAGGTTGGCTGCCACCACCTTGTCGGCGTCAAGGCTATCGAGCAGACCGCGCACCACAGTGGTTTTGCCAGCACCGACCTCGCCGGTGATGACGATGAAGCCTTCGCTGCGCATGACGCCGTATTCAAGGTAGGCCTTGGCGCGGCGGTGCTGTTTGCTGGCGTAGTAAAACCTGGGATCGGGGTTGATCTGGAAGGGTTCGCAGCTGAGTCCGTAGAAGGCTTTGTACATGGGTCAGAATTGCACGCTGAGGTGACCGGTCAGAGCGTTTTCAGAGTAGGGGTTGGTGGGGCTGTCGGCGACCACACGGCGCAGGCCCAAACTGGTGGACGTGCGTTTGCCGACTTTGCCTGACACGTTCAGGCCCAGCGACCTGAGCGTGTTGTCTTGTGTGGCGACGTCGCCCGCGGTGGTTTGCTGTGACAACTGCACGCCCAGGGAATAGTCTGGCGTGAGGCGGTGGTTGTAGTTGACGCTCAGGCCTTGCTGCGTGATGGTGTTGGTGGCGCTCAGGCTGTCGATGCTGCTCGAGACAGTGTCGAGCCGGTTGCTGGTGCTGCGGCTGAACAGGAAAGTGATGGTGTCGCGCACACCGAGCAGTGCAAAGGAGAGGTCCTGGCGGCGTTGCAGGGTAACGGCCGAGGTGAGGAAGTTGCCTAGTACCGGGGTGTTGGGGTTGATACCGTTGTTTTGCAGGAATTGGTCGACCCGGTCTGCGCGCGCCTGCGCGTCGGGCGTCGTCGAGGCAAACTGGCGGTCAAACAGGTCATAGACGTTGCCAATGACGCCAAAACCGTTTTGCCCCGGCGTTGTCAGCACGTCTTTGCCGTCGGAAAACTTCCAGACGGTGCGCCCGGTGCGGTGTTCGATGCTGAGGTTATGGTTGCCGCCAAAAGAGCGGTCGCCGCGCGACGCGGCCACCGTGGTGCGCTCGGACGGGCGCCAGTTCAGCCCGAGGTTACTGGTTGAATAGCTTTGCTTGTCCACGCCGGTGTAGTTGCTTGACTCGCGGCCGGCGTCGGCAAACAGCTTCAATTGCGGTGTGACGGTGTAGGTCAGGCCCAGGCTTAGCAGATCGGATTCGGTGGGGCGGCCGCTGCTGTAGTCGACCCGCTGGCGCGAGGCCTGCGCGGTCCAGCCCAGGCTGCGAGAGGCCTCAGCGCTCGCGAGCTTGACCACCGTGTCGGTGGTGGCGCTGTTGGCTGTGGCGTTGTTGTCGCTGGCGCTGACGCTGCGGCTGATGCGCGCGTCAAGGTTGGCCACGCTGCCCAAGCGCGTGCGCACGTAGGGCGAGAAGCGGTAGGTGGAGACTTCAGCCTGGTTGGCGTTGACGGCGGTGTTGCTTTGCGATTGGGTGCCAAAGGCCGACACGGCCTGGCGCGAAATGTTGCCGCTGAAGTCCAGAAACACCCGGCCGTCAACGGCTTCAAGCGTGCCGAAGGTGTTGAGCGTGTTCTGGTTGCGGTTGGCCGAGGTGCTTTGCGCGTAAGCGATGTGGCTCAGTGAATAATCAAAATAGGTTTTCAGCCGCGCGCCGTTGACGGTGACGCGCACACCGGGAGAAATTTCGGTGGTTTGCTCAGACCGGGGCGCCACGTTGGTCAGTGTGACGTTGTCGGTGAGGGTTTCGGTCACTGCTACCCGGGGCACGACCGTGACCGTTTGCCCGAGCGTTGGCAGCGCCGCGCAAAAAAGTGCCGTACCAATGACGGAGGTGAGGGCGTTTTTCATGCCGCTTGCTCTTGCTCTTGCTCTTGCCCCTGGCTTTGACCGTAGCCATAGCCACCGGCGTAACCATAACCGTAACCGTAGCCGCCTTTGAACAGTGAGCTGGAGCGGTTGAGCACCAGCATTTTGACCGGGCAGCTGTCGATGGTGTCAATGGCTTGCTTGACTTCGGACTGCAAAGTTTTTCCGGCGTGCACCACGACCACGATTTGCCCCATGTGCGTGGCCAGCACGCGCGATTCGGTGGTGATGAGCAACGGTGGCGAGTCAAAGACGATGATGCGGTCAGGGTAGCGCGAAGCCATTTCTTCGAGCAGTCTGGTCATGGCGTCGCTGGCCAGCAACTCGGTGGCGCGCGGGTGTGGCGTGCCGCTGGGCAAAATGGTGAGCTTGTCGACGTTGGTTTTGAGCAGCACTTCAGACAAGTCTTTGCTGTCGTCAAGCACCAGGTCGAGCAAACCCGGGCCTTGGGGCAGACCGAGCATGCGCATGATGGAAGGGCGCGCCACATCGGCGTCGACCAGCATGACGGTGTTGTCAAGCTCGGAGGCAATGCTCATGGCCAGGTTGATCGAGGTGAAGGTTTTGCCCTCACCCGGCAGGGCGCTGGTGACCATCAGCAGGTTGCCGCTGACGATTTCGGAGGCGCCTTTACCCATGGCATTTTTGATCAGGGGGCGTTTGATGACGCGAAACTGGTCGGCCAGCTGTGAGCGCGGCGAAGAGGGGATGATGATGCCGTTGCGCTCCAGCAGTTCAAGGTCAAGTTCGACGAGGCGTGACTGGATGGGTGGCAGCTTGGGTGTCGCTTCAACCGGCGCGGGCGCTACCTTGATGGGTGCTGGCATGTCGGGTACGTCGGCGCCCGCTTGGCGGAGTTGCTCCAGACGCCGGGTGGCTTTTTCGATCAAGCTCGTCATATCTGTTTCATCCCGCTTGTCTGGCCATTAAAAAAAGCACGGTCATACCGGCGCCAAAGACGGCCACCAAGGCACCGGTAGCCGCGGCAAACCGCTTGAGTTCGGTCTTGCGCCGTTTTGCAGAGTCGTGATCCATGACCAGGGAGACCACCCCCAACAGCGGTAAACCAAGGGTTTCGCTCATGGTTTGGGCGTCGTAAAAAACAGCGCGAACCTGGCTTAGCAAAAAGGTCACGCCTAAGCCGGCCGCCAGCGCCGCCAGCAGGGCCAAAGGCATCAGAAGGAGGCGGTTGGGGGCAACTGGCTTGGCTGAGGCGCGTGGCGGGTCGATCAGCCGGAAATCGGCAACACCCGTCACATTGTCAAGGTCGCCAGACAGAGAGGCCGACTCGCGGCGGGAGACCAGGTCGTTGTAGTTTTTCTTGTTGATCTCGTAGTCGCGGTTGAGTTGGGCGTATTCGGCTTCGATTTGGGGCGCGGTTTTCATGGCCTCGCGTGCCCTGCTGTAACGGGATTCGTATTCGGAGACGCGTGCACGCAGCGAAGCGACTTGAACCTCGGAGGTGGCCATGACCCGGCTGAGCTCCTGGTAAGCCAGACTGTTGTTGGCCAGACCGACGGTGGGATTGGCCATGGCGGTTTTGCGAAGTTCCTGGATTTCCTTGCGCTTGATGTCTTCGAGCTCCTTGATCAGGCGGCGGGCACTGATGACGTCGGGATGCTGCTCGGTGAAGCGTTGCAGCAGGCTGTCAAGACTGCGCCGCTGGGCGTCAAGGCGAGCGTCTATCTCAGGGGTGGCGATGGCCGCTGGGGCGTCGGACATCAGGCTTTTGGAGGTGGCCGCACGCTCAGCCTCAAGCTGTTTGCGTGCTGCATCGCGGGCGTTCTCGGCTTCGCGCAGTTCCAGTCTGGCTTGGCGCAATTGCTCGCTGATGGCGCTGAATTGACCCGCCATGTCGCGGCCGTCCGAGGTTTGCATGTCAATGTTGCGCAGCTTGAATTCTTTCAGGCGCGCTTCGGCTTCTTCGAGCTTGGCGACGTAGTTCTTGATTTGTTCGTCGATGAATTTTTTGGCAACGTCGGAGTCTTTGCGCGAACTGCCCATGCTCGATTCGACAAAGATGGACACCAGTGACTGCACGACTTTTTTTGCGACTTCGGGTTTGGGGTCGCGATAAGACAGGGTGTAGATGTTGTCACGGCCGACGTTTTTGATTTCAAGTGCCTTGGTGATGCGCTCGATCAGTGCCTCTTGCGCCGCTTTGGAGTTGCTGCCCAGGTCGAGGTCGGCCATGCGAATAAGCTTTTCGACGTTGGGCCGACTGATCAGGGTGCGGCTGAGCATCATGACCTGCTGCTCCACGTTGGGCTGCACCGCCAGGCCGGACATCAGGGGTTTGAGGATCGACTGGGTATCGACGTAAATGCGCGCTGAAGCTTCGTATTTGTCTGGCACCGCCAGCACGGTCAAAGCACCGATTACTGCCACCGCCCAGGCCGCCAGCAAACCCTGCCAGCGGTGCTTCCACATGCCTCTGGCGATGGTTGTTACTTGGCTAAGGAGTTCATCCATGGGTCAAATCTTGTCGGTCAAAGGCCAGCAACACAAGGCCGCTTGCGGGGCCTGTGGCGCGGGAAGGGAAGGCTTAGAACCAGCCTTGGGGGATGATCAGTACGTCGCCCGGCTTCATTTCGACGTTGGCCGAAATATCGCCACGCTTGACCAGGTCTTTGAGGCGCACCGAATAGCGTTTGTCGCCCTCGGATGCGCGGGTAATTGAGGCGGCGTTGCCGTCGGCAAAGTCTGTCAGGCCGCCGACGGCGATCATGACGTCAAGCAGCGTCATTTTTTGCTTGTAAGGCAGCGCTTGCGGTTTGGCCGCTTCGCCCACGACGCGGATTTGTTCGCTGTAAGGGCCAATGAAATTGGTGACGATGACGGTGACAACCGGGTCGCGTACGAGCTTGCTCAGGGCTTTTTCGACGTCACGGGCGATTTGCACCGGGGTCTTGCCCTGGGCGACGAGTTCGTCAACCAAGGGGGTGGCGATCTTGCCATCCGGGCGCACCGGCACCGACATCGATAGCTCCGGGTTGCGCCAGACGATGATGTTGAGCGAGTCGCCCGGGCCGACGAGGTAGTTGTAATCAGGTGTGGCTGCCGCGCTGGGTGCGGCTGGATAATTGGCGGTGCTGGCGCATCCGGCCAGCCAAAAAGCGAGCAACGACGCCAGAACGGCTTGGCCGAGCAGTTTGAAGAAAGACGGGGACGGCGGGCAAATCTTCACAATAAATCTCCCTGGTTGAGCCAATTTGGCTGGGGCCCGGGTAAGGCTGGGCGAACGTTCAGTGAATATAACGCATTTGGCGCAACAATCGGAGCACACCAACGTCGAACTGACCGAATGCAGCGATTAACCCACACGACCCGCAATCTTGCCCGGCACTTGCTTGCCTGGGCCGTGGCGCTGAGCTGTCTGACCGGTGCGCTGTGGCTGGCGGTTCACCACCCGGTCTCACCCTTGTTTAGTCTGGTGTTGTTGTGCCTGTGGTGCGCTGTGGCGATTTGGCAACCCAATGTCTGGTTGTGGGTGGTGCCTGCGTGTTTGCCGTGGCTGAACTTTTCGCCGTGGACCGGATGGGTGGTGTTGGAAGAATTTGACATTCTGATGCTGGCCACGCTGGCCTGCGCTTATGGGCGGATGGCATGGTTTGGCCTTCAGGGCAGGCAACTGCAAATGCCCGCGCTTGCCAAAGGTTTGGTGCTGGTGCTGGTGCTGCTGGTCTCAGGCCTGGTGTCCTTGTGGCGTGGTTTGGAAGATGTCGGTGGTCTTGCTTTGGATTGGTTCGCGGGTTATGGCGACGCGCTCAACAGTTGGCGCGTGGCCAAGAGCCTGCTGTATGCCGCGCTGTGTGTGCCGCTGTTGCAGGCAACATCAGCCCTTGAGCTGGTGCGCAAGCAAACCTTGTTTGCGGTGGGTGTGCTGTCGGGTCTGGCGGTGGTGGTGCTGTCGGTTGTCTGGGAGCGCGCGGCTTTTGCCGGAGTCTCTGATTTCTCGGTGCATTACCGCACGGTGGCGCTGTTTTGGGAAATGCACGTGGGTGGTGCCGCGCTGGATGTGTACCTGGCGCTGACCGCGCCGTTTGTGGTTTGGGCACTGGCGACGGCGCGCAACCGCATGGTCTGGCTGTTGGCTGCGGTGCTGGCTGTGCTGGCGGTTTATGCTGGCTTGACCACGTTTTCGCGCGGCGTCTATCTGGCGATGGGCTTGCCGGTGGCGGTGCTTGCATTGTGGCTTTGGCGGCAGAAAAATGTCCGGAATTCGGCGTCCGAGCGGCAGTTCTGGCGCGCCCGTGGCGACGTGGTGCTGATGATTGTGCTGGCGGTGGAGGTGCTGGCCGTGCTGGTTGGCGGCTCCTTCATGGCTGAACGCTTGGCGCGGTCCGACCAGGACCTGACTAGCCGGATGGCGCATTGGCGCAGCGGCGTTGGCTTGCTAAACAGCCCGGCTGATTGGTTGTTGGGCAAGGGGATGGGGCGGCTGCCAGCCAATTACGCAGCACAGGTGCCAGAGGGCGAGTTCTCTGGCGCTGTGCGTTGGCAGCAGGGCGAGAAAGGCCTGCGGCGCAAGGATGGTTATGTGGTGCTGGCAGGGCCACGCAGCAACCAGGATATTGCCGGTAGCTATGAGTTGACACAGCGCGTCGACACGGCGGTCAATGGACAGTTTCGGGTCAGGATCAACGTGCGGGTACTCAAACCCACCCGTATGGAGTTCTACCTGTGCGAGAGGCATCTGCTGTACGACCGGTCTTGTCTGGCGGCATGGCCCACAGTCAAACCGGTGCCCGGCTTCGTGGGGTGGCAGTCTTTGACTTTTCCCCTGAAAGGGGAGGCGTTTGACCCTGAGCCCTGGTTTGGCCACCGACTCAAAATGTTTTCGTTGGCGGTCAGCGATGCCGCGGCGGTGGCAGAGATTGACGCGCTCGCGCTGCTCTCACCCAGCGGCGCGGACTTGCTCGTTAATGGCGATTTTTCTCAGGGGACGGCGCGCTGGTTGGGCGTGGCGCAGTCTTATTTTGACCCCTGGCATCTGGACAACCTGGCGCTGGAGGTGCTGGTGGAGCGCGGCCTGGTGGGCTTGCTCGCGCTGGTGGCGCTGTTTGGTTATGCTTTCTGGCAGCTTCTGTGGGGAAGTGCCCGAGGCCAGCCGCTGGCGCCTTATTTAGCCGCGGCGCTGTTCGCGGTGCTGCTGGTGGGTTTGGTCAGCAGTGTGATGGATGTACCCCGGGTAGTATTTCTGTTTTATCTGATGATGCTTTGGTCGCTGCCGTCGATGAATTTTCGTAAAGGTTCTATGTTAGATTGTGACGCTTGCGTCAAGAATAAATGATTGCAGGGACTAATGATCAAAATATTCAACCATTACTTTCACAAGCTCACGGTTTTTCAGGTCAGCCGCGATCTGATCGTGCTGTTTTTGATCGTTCTCGTGACGGTGCTGTCGCACGATGGGGTCAACGGGGCTTTCTGGCAGACGCTGACCATCACTTTCCTGGCATTGACTGCGGCCATGCTGTCCATTGGTGCCGCACTGGGCTTCTACCAACGGGTGCATAACCGCTCTATTGGGCAAAACAGTGCGCGCGCGGTGCTGGCCTTGCTCTGTCTGCTGCCGGTGATTTATGCGGTGTCGCACCGCGTGCCTGACGCACGCGCGTTTGGATTGACCCTGCTGGCAACGATGGCGCTGATGTTGTTGCTGCGTGTTTACGTGATGCACATGACGCCGTCGAATCTGATGCGCCAGCGCGTGCTGGTGTTTGGTGTGGGCACGCGCGCCAAGCTGGTCGGCACGGCGTTGCTCAAGTCTGACCCGACGGTGGATTTGGTGGGCTATTACGCCAGCCCGACTGAAAAAGAATCCGAAGTCTCGGCTTGGGGTTTGCTGTCGATGACCAATTCACTCACCGACATCGTGATGCAGGAGCAGGTCGACGAGATTGTGGTGGCGCTGACTGAGCGCCGTGGTGGCAGCATGCCTTTGCGTGAGCTGCTCGACTGCAAGCTGATGGGCGTTCGGGTGGTTGACATCGCAGCGCACTTTGAACAGACGCTGGGGCAGATCAGGCTGGACTCGGTGTCGGCTGGCTGGCTGATCTTTGGCGAGGGCTTTAACACCGGCTGGCTGCGTGCGGCGATCAAACGGGTGTTTGATATCGTCTGCGCACTCATCCTGTTGGTGATTTTCTTGCCGATCATGCTGGTCACCGCGCTGGC